>CAZNLW010000008.1:0-28650 GCA_964574205.1 uncultured Rhizobiaceae bacterium
AGCAGCACACGGGCCAGGATCGCATCCTGCACCGCCTCATCCAGCGCATCGAACTCCGGTTCGAACTCGTCGGCGAAAAGAACGATCCAAGGCATGTTACTCTCATATCTATGAGGCTATATAGCTTGAAGGCTTTATTTGGTCAATGCCGTGCTTTGCGATGCATTGTCTTGTCGGGTGGGGGCATGCATGCAGGCTCTTGTTGGCGGTTCATGCGGCTGCCTGGAACAGGCCCTGCTGCCAGCGGTGGCTGCACACCCCCGCAACCATCGCTAGCAGCACCCGCTCGTCCTGAGGATGAGCGGGTGTTTTTGCATGAGTCCGGCCCCACAGGTCCCGCAGGCCAATGGATGCATGGCCAGCCGCCTCGCCACCCTGGCCGGAACCGGCGCTCCAGGGGCACGCGGTATCTCCTGCATGAAGAAATCCTCAGGGAACCACCGGCCACGCAGGGTTGGAAGCCTTGAACGTGCGCGCTAGGATGGCGGGTCGAAAGGAGGACGGGAAAACCGGATCTCTGGCCTCTGCCCGAACATGACGACAAGACCCGTCACAGGGAGAAAGGAGACACGACCAGGAGGGAAAGAATCATGATCTGCCGCATTCTCGTCGGCCTGTTCGTTCTGGGCTGGGTGGCGGGCCTCGGCATGTTCGCCGCGCTCGAATGGGGTGGCGTGAAGAACGCCACGCTGGATCTGCTCACCGCACTGGTGATGACACCGCTGGGCCTGCCATGGAACCTTTCGGCCCTGGCCGTGCCCGGCAAGACGGCAAAGATGGCCATTGCCCTGCTGGCGCCGGCGGTGAACCTGGCCATCCTTGCCGGGATCTGCGCACTGCTGCGCCGGCGCCTGCGGGCGGCTCCTGCCTGAATTCCCGCGTTCGAGGCGCCGGCGGCGAGCACGCCGCCGGCCTTCCCATGGCCAAGGCGTTTCTCCGATGTCCTGATCGCCGACGGCAAGTCCCCTTGCACCGGCCGGCCAGACGTTCCATTCTGTCTCCGGGGCGAATGGGCAACAGGGGGCAAGGCGGCCTGACCGGAGGCATCGGGCACGTCTGCACCGTTATCCGGTCCACTTGCCGTGCCGCAGGCGCAAGGCGAGGAGCACCATGCAGCAGGACAGCCCCGCCGGCATTGTCACCGGACTGCAACTGGAAGCCCGCATCGCCCGCCGCGTGGTGGAAGGAGCGGTGACGGTCTGTGCCGGCCCCGGGCCGGCCCGGGCGCGGGAAGCGGCGGAATGGCTCGCGGCACAGGGCGTTGGCGGCCTTGTCAGTTTCGGCATGGCGGCTGGCCTCGTGGCGGAACTGGGCGCCGGCGTGGTCATCGTGCCCGCCACGGTGCTGTCCGAAACCGGCACCGAGTTCGTGACCGACCTGGGCTGGCGCGAGCGCCTTCTGGAGCGCCTGCGCACGGAACTCGTCTGCACGGACGCACCCCTGGTGACCGTTCGGCAACCGCTGGCCACCTATCTGGAAAAGGTCGCGCTGTGGGCCCGCACCCAGGCCATTGCCGCCGACATGGAAAGCGCCGCCATCGCTGCAGTGGCCCGCCGGGTGCGGCTCCCGTTCACGGCCGTTCGGGTGATCTGCGATCCGGTGGACTTTCCCCTGCCCCCGGCCGCCCTGGCAGCCGTCGATGCGAAAGGGCGCCTGAACCTGCCGGGCCTGCTGCGCGCACTCTGGCAGCGCCCGCGTCAGATCTGGCGACTGGGGGAGCTCGCCCGTCTCTCCGGCCTGGCCCGTCGTTCCATGCATGCAGCCGGGCGCCTGGCCGGGCCACGGTTCGGACTGACGGCCACCGTGCCCGCACCGGATCCCCATCGTCCCATTGCCCATACGCGACGATAGGCAGCAGTTTCTGCTTCTTGCATGCCGGTTTTCTGCTGGTCTACCTCGCGGGCGGGAAACGGATCGCATGCACCTGCCCTGCACGCCCGTGAGGCCGCCATGGGGCCGGGCATGACATCCCCTTCGACGACAAACAGGAAAAACCGGGGGGCTCTCCCCAAATCAGCCGAAGAGGAGTCGCTATCGTGAATGTTCGCCTTGTGCAAATGATGAGCCGCCGGGCTAATCAGGCCCTCCTCACCCTGTCCACGCTGTCGTTGCTGGCCTTTGCCGACGCGCGCGCCGAAACCGTTGCCGCCTGCCAGAAACTGGCGCTCGCTTGTCAGAAGCAGGCGGGCGAGAACGATGTCATGGGCCGACAGTGCCAGCGCCAGATGGACGCCTGCATGAATCGTGCCCGCTGCGAGGAAGCCTTCTACAGCTGCATGGAACTCGTGGAGCTGGAGGAAACGACGGAAGAGGCCTGCCGCCTCCAGCATGCCCGCTGCCGCGGCGAACAGGCCCGCCAGAAGTGACCGGATCACGCCCGTCTGCCAGCGCGGCCGGTTTTCCGAAATCGCGTCTCGAACCCGAAAGGACCTTGTGGATGACGGAATGGTCGTGAGTCGCATGTGAAGTATAAATAAGGTATTGAGTTGCAAGAACTTTGCGGAGGATTGAATGACCGTGAATCGCAAGGTTCTGACGATGCGCCGCTAGAACCTTGCCATTCACCCAAGCCAGGAATGATGTATTCTGCTGGTGCCGAGCCGCCTCAAACCAGCAGGGCGCATCGTTTTTGGTGCATTGTTTTTCCTGAAGACAGGTTTGCCGGCCGGCTCGACAGGCGGAAAAACCTGCCTTCATGTCCGGCCCAAAAGGGCGCCGATCGGCTGCCGGCGCCCCATTGCCCCTTTCCGTCTCCCCGGGACAGGCAATTGCATCCGGACTCACAGGTAGGCACTGATGATGCCGAAGAAGTCCTCGGCCTTCAGCGAGGCCCCCCCCACCAGCGCGCCGTCCACGTTCTCCACTGCCATCAGTTCCCGGGCATTGGCAGGCTTGACCGAACCACCGTAGAGGATGCGCATCGCCGCGGCCTCTTCCTCGCCCACGAGGCCGGCCAGCTCCTTGCGAACATGGGCATGGGCCTCGGCCACCTCCTCCGGCGTCGGTGTCAGGCCCGTGCCGATGGCCCACACCGGTTCGTAGGCAATGATCACGTTGGCCGCCGTGGATCCGGCCGGCACCGAGCCTTTCAGCTGGCGGGTGAGCACCTCCAGTGTCCGGCCGGCCTTGCGCTCGTCGATGGTCTCGCCGATGCAGATGATGGCCGCAAGCCCCGCCCGGTGGGCCGCCGCCGCCTTCCGGTTGACGATCTCGTCGGTCTCGTGATGATCCGTGCGGCGTTCCGAGTGGCCGACAATCACCGCCGTGGCGCCGGTTTCGGCGATCATTTCCGCCGCGATGTCGCCGGTGTGCGCGCCCTTCTCCTCCCAGTGACAGTCCTGGGCACCCAGGGCGATGGTCGAATCGCCCAGCCGCTCGCTCATGGGAAAGAGCAGCGTGAAGGGCGGACAGATCATCACGTCACAGGCCGGCTGCACGCCGGCCAGCTTCTCCTCAAGGGCATCCACCTCCGCCAGCGAGGCCAGCGTGCCGTTCATCTTCCAGTTGCCGGCCACGAGCGGCGGAAACGTCGTCCTCGCCATCAATTCCCCTCCTTGTTCTTCCTGACCCGTTCTTCCCGATCCGGTCCCTTTCCGGCGCGCTCCCTGCCCTGCGCCCGCCCCCCCGCTTTCGGCATGCGGGGCTGCGTGATTGCCTGCGCTTCTATCACAGGCAGGCTTGACAACTGAAGCCTCATCATGGCGCTTGCGATCACGTGACGCGATTCATAAGATGCGCCGGAATTCGCAAGGCCTCTGGCACCCTCCCTTTCCGCAGGGGCCAGCCGGCCGGGCCATCACGGGAGAAAACGGATTCATGCTCAGTCTTCTGCGCAGCAAGGCGGGCGGCCTCGTGGCCAAGATCTTCATCGGCCTGCTGGCTGCCAGCTTCGCCGTCTGGGGCATTTCCGACGTCTTCACCGGCCGCCAGGATGACACCCTGGTCACGGTGGGCGAATCGACGGTGAGCGTGGAGCAGTTCCGGCAGACGTTCCGCAGCGAGCTCAACCGGCTCTCGCAGCAGCTGGGCAGGCCGCTGACACCCGACGAGGCACGCCAGCTGGGCATGGACAAGCAGGTGCTCGCCCGTCTCATCCGCAACGCTGCCCTGGACGAGGAGGTGCGCCGCCTCAGACTTGATCTCTCGCCCGAGTTCGTGGCGCGGCGCATTGCCGGGCTGGACATCTTCAAGGGCCCCTCCGGCCGGTTCGATCCCGATCGACTGCGGCAGATGCTGGCCCGTGCCGGCATTTCCGAGACCCAGTTCATCGAGGAGGAGCGCCGTGGCATCCTGCGCGCCAACCTGCTGCGTGCGGTGGAGGAAGGCAGCCTTGCGCCGGAGACCCTCGTGCGTCTGGTCTATCTGCACCGCAATGCCGCGCGCGACGTGGCCTTCTTCACCGTGCCGGCGAAGGACATCACGGTGCCCGAGCCGACGGAAGAGGCGCTGAGGGCCTTTTACGCGCGCAACAAGGCCCGCTTTGCCATTCCGGAGCGGCGCCAGATCGCCGTGCTGCCGGTGCTGCCCGGGGATCTCGCCGCCAGCATGCGAATACCGGAAGAGGAAGTGAAGGCCTATTACGAGCAGCACAAGGGCGAGTTCGGCAGGCCCGAGACGCGCACCATCGAGCAGATCGCCTTCAACTCGAAGGAAGAGGCGGCCGCGGCCCGCCGCAAACTGGTCGAGGGCAAGGCCACCTGGTCGGAGATCGCCAGGGATCGGGGGCTGACGGAGAAGGACACGCAGCTGGGCACTTTCACCCGCAAGACCTTCCCCGACCCGAAAATCGCCGATGCCGTCTTCGCCCTGAAGGAAGGCGAGATCAGCGCGCCGCTCGAAGGCACGCTTTCCATCTCCCTCGTGCGCGTGACGAAGGTGGAGCCGGGACGCGAGAAGACCCTGGACGAGGCGAAGGACGAAATCGTCAAGCGCCTGCAACTGGAGAAGGCCAAGGACAGGGCCTACGATCTCCACGACCAGATCGAGGATCGCCGGGCTTCCGGCCAGTCGCTGGACGACATTGCCCGCGAACTGGGACTGAAGCTTGACGTGCTGCCCCACGTCTCCGCCGAGGGCATCGACGAGAACGGCAGGCGGGTGAACGTGCCGGGCGGTGCCGATCTACTGAAGGCGGCCTTCGGGAGCGACGTGGGCGTGGACAACGATCCCGTGCCCACGCCGGACGACGGCTTCGTCTGGTTCGACGTGCGCGATATTCGCCCGGCCGGCACCGAACCCTTCGAGAAGGTGAAGGCCAGGGTGGCAGAACTGTGGAAGAAACAGAAGCGCCGTGAGCTGACGCTCGCAAGGGCGCGCACCCTGGCCCGCAAGGCCGAGGCCGGAGAGGATTTCGCGGCGCTGGCCCGTTCCGTGGGCAGTCAGGTGCAAGAGATCGCCAATCTGAAGCGTACCGATGCCCGGCCGGATTTTCCCATGGCCGCGGTGAAGGCCGTCTTTGCCGGCCCCGAGAAGGGCATCGTGGTGGCACCCGCGGCCGATGGCGAATCGGCCCTCGTGATCCGCATCACGCCCCTGGCCGAGCCGCCCATGGAAGCCAACGCGGACGAGGTGAAGGCCATCCGCCAGGTGCTGGCCCGGTCCCTGGCCGAGGACGTGCAGAGCGGGTTTCTGGCCGCGTTGCAGAAGGAATTCGGCGTGAAGATCAACAAGGTGCAGTGGGCCCGCATCACCGGCGCATCGCTGCCATGAGGGATTGCACCTGCCCTTCCCGGTCCGGCATGTGTCATGTCCGGCATGTGTCATGAAGGCTTCGGGCACGCTCTCGGGCCGTCAGCGAACAGTGTGTCATGATCACCCAGCAGAGCACATACGACACCTTCCGCAGGAAGTGGGATGCCGGTGAGCCACAGGTGGTCTTCACCCGTCTGGTGGCGGATCTGGAAACCCCCGTGTCCGCCTTTCTCAAGCTGAAGGGGCTCTCGCGTCAGGCCTTCCTGCTGGAATCGGTGGAGGGCGGCGCGGTGCGCGGCCGCTATTCCCTCATCGGGCTCAAGCCTGATCTCGTCTGGAAGGTGGAAGAAGGGCGCGCCCTCGTGAACCGCCATGCCCTGGCCGATCCGTCCGGCCCTTTCGTGCCCGAGGCATTGCCCCCGCTCGATTCCCTGCGCGCCCTGCTGGCCGAGGGGCGCATGCACCTGGATCCCGACCTGCCGCCCATGGCAGCGGGGCTCTTCGGCTACATGGGCTATGACATGGTGCGCCACATCGAACGCCTGCCGGAGCCCAATCCGGACCCCCTGGGTCTTCCGGAGGCGCTCATGATCCGTCCCACGATCATGGCCATCTTCGATGCGGTGCGTGACGAGGTGATCATCGTCACTCCCGTCTGGCCCGGCGCAGCCGCGGATGCCCGGACTGCCTGGGACACCGCACAGGCCCGGCTGGACGAGGTGATCAACGCTCTCGGTGCACCCATCGACCCGGCCCTGCTGCAGGAGGCGGCCGGCGGCCTTGAGATCGCCTCCCCCGTCTCCAACACCACACCGGCGGAATATCATGCCATGGTGCGCCGGGCGAAGGACTACATCGCCGCCGGCGACATCTTTCAGGTAGTGCTCTCCCAGCGCTTCGAGACGGCCTTTCCCCTGCCCGCCTTCTCCCTCTATCGGGCCCTGCGCCGCATCAACCCCTCGCCCTTTCTCTATTTCCTGGACTTCGGCGACTTCGCGCTCACCGGTTCCAGCCCCGAGATCCTGGTGCGCGTACGCGACGGCAAGGTGACCATCCGCCCCATCGCCGGCACACGCCCGCGCGGCCGCACCCGCGACGAGGACGCGGCACTGGAGCGCGAGCTGCTGGCCGACCCCAAGGAGCGGGCCGAGCATCTCATGCTGCTGGATCTGGGCCGCAACGACGTGGGCCGCGTGGCCCGCATCGGCACGGTCAGGGTGACCGAACGCTTCGTCATCGAGCGCTACAGCCAGGTGATGCACATCGTCTCCAATGTGGAGGGCGAACTGGACAGTGGGCGCTTCGATGCCATCGATGCGCTCATGGCCGGTTTTCCCGCCGGCACCGTTTCCGGCGCGCCCAAGGTGCGGGCCATGGAGATCATCGACGAGCTGGAGAAGGAGCGCCGTGGCCCCTATGCCGGCTGCGTGGGATACTTCTCCGCCACGGGCGAGATGGACAGCTGCATCGTGTTGCGCACCGCCATCGTCAAGGACGGACGCATGTATGTGCAGGCCGGCGCCGGCATCGTGGCCGACTCGGTGCCGGAGAACGAGCAGGCCGAATGCGAGAACAAGGCGAAAGCCCTCTTCCGCGCCGCCGAGGAGGCCACCCGCTTTGCCGGTGGCCAGGGGCGCGGCCGGCCCTGACGCGCGCCGGGCTGCGGCCGCGGATGAGGATGCAGGCGTGTGTGCAGATGCAGGCAGGCTTGCAGGAGTGATGGCATGATCCTGCTGATCGACAACTACGACAGTTTCACCTTCAACCTCGTGCACTATCTCGGCGAGATCGGCGCCGAGACGACGGTGGTGCGCAATGACGTGCTCACCGTGGCCCAGGCCCTGGACATGAAGCCGGAGGCCATCGTGCTCTCGCCCGGCCCCTGCACGCCGGCGGAGGCTGGCATCTGCGTGGATCTGGTGAAGGCCTGCGAGGAAACGGATCTGCCCCTCCTCGGCGTGTGTCTCGGGCATCAGTCCATCGGCGCTGCCTTCGGCGGGCGCATCGTGCGCGCTCCTGTTCTCATGCACGGCAAGACTTCCGACATCTTCCACGAGGGGGAAGGCCTCTTCGCCACCCTGCCCTCGCCGTTCGCCGCCACGCGCTACCATTCCCTCATTATCGAGGAGGAAAGTCTGCCGCACAGGCTTGCCGTCACCGCCCGCACGTCCGACGGCCTCATCATGGGCGTGCAGCACAGGACGCGCGAGATCCACGGCGTGCAGTTCCATCCCGAAAGCATCGCCACGCAATACGGCCACGAGCTGTTGCGCAACTTTCTCGACCGGGTAAAACGGAAAGGCCAGCGGGGCCGCTGAAGGTTGACGGCCCTGCAGGGTCGTTCCGGATCATGAAGGCTGAACAGACGAGGAAACCCCGGCCATGAGCGAGACCCCTGCGGCACTCAAGCCCGTGATCGCCAGGGTGGCGGACGGCCAGCCCCTGAGCCGTGAGGAGGCCCGTGCGGCCTTCGACATCATCATGTCCGGTCAGGCCACGCCGGCCCAGATCGGCGCCTTTCTCATGGCCCTGCGCGTGCGTGGCGAGACGATCGAGGAAATCTCCGGCGCCGTGGAAACGATGCGCGAGAAGATGCTGCCCGTCGAGGCTCCGGCCGAGGCCATCGACATTGTCGGCACCGGCGGCGATGCCTCCGGCTCCTACAATATCTCCACGGCGTCCGCCTTCGTCGTGGCCGGTTGTGGCGTGCCCGTGGCCAAGCATGGCAACCGCGCGCTCTCCTCGAAATCCGGCGCAGCAGACGTGCTGGCCGCCCTGGGCGTCAGGCTGGACCTTTCGCCGCAACAGATCACCGCCTGCATCCGCGAGGCCGGTGTCGGCTTCATGTTCGCCCCGGTCCATCATGCGGCCATGAAGCATGTGGGGCCGGTGCGCATGGAGATGGGCGTGCGCACCATCTTCAATCTGCTGGGGCCGCTGTCCAACCCTGCTGGCGTGAAGCGACAGATGACCGGCGTCTTTGCCCCGCAGTGGGTGGAGCCGCTCGCCCATGTGCTGAAGGCACTGGGATCGGAGGCCGCCTGGATCGTGCACGGGGCCGGCGGGCTGGACGAGATCTCGCCGGCCGGCGAGACGCAGGTGGCGGCGCTGGCCAATGGCGAGGTGCGCACCTTCATCATCACGCCGGAGGATGCCGGCCTGCCCCGCCATGACCTGGAGGCCATCCGCGGTGGGGATGCCGAGACCAACGCCCGTGCCCTGCGCGCCGTGCTGGATGGCGAGCGCAACGCCTATCGCGACGCCGTGCTGCTCAACGCTGGTGCGTCGCTGGTGGTGGCCGGCAAGGCCGCGGACATCCGCGAAGGTGCCGAAATGGCGGCCGACTCCATCGATTCGGGCCGTGCCCGCACGGCCCTGGAGACGCTGGTGGCGGTCTCGAATGCCTGAAGCGCGGGGAATCGCCGGATCAGGAGCGACATGACCGACATCCTGCAGAAGATCGCCGCTACCAAGCGCGAGGAGGTGAACGAAGGCAAGCGGCGCGCGTCCCTGGCCGATCTGGAGGCCCGGATCGCTGCCCAGACGCCGCCCCGGGGGTTTGCCGCGGCGCTGAAGGCCACGGCCGCTGCAGGCGAGCGCCCGGCACTGATCGCCGAGGTGAAGAAGGCCTCGCCCTCCAGGGGCCTGATCCGCGCGGACTTCGACCCGCCGGCACTGGCACGTGCCTACGAGGCCGGGGGCGCCACCTGCCTGTCCGTGCTTACCGATGCGCCCTACTTCCAGGGAGCACTCGCCTTCTTGCCCGCGGCCCGCGACGCCTGCACCCTGCCCGTGCTGCGCAAGGACTTCATGCTCGATCCCTGGCAGGTCTACGAGGCACGCAGCGTTGGCGCCGATGCCATCCTGCTCATCATGGCCATGATCGACGACGCACTCGCCGCCGAGCTGGAAGCCGCCGCCATGGAACTGGGCATGGACGTGCTCGTGGAAAGCCACGATGCCGCGGAGATGGAGCGCGCGCTCCGGCTGCGGACCCCCCTCATGGGCGTGAACAACCGCAATCTCAGAACCTTCGAGGTCTCTCTCGAGACCACGGTCGAACTGGCGAGAATGGTGCCCGACGACCGCCTGCTGGTGGCCGAGAGCGGCATCTTCACCCATGACGACATCCGCCATCTGCAGACTGCCGGGGCCAAGGCCTTTCTTGTCGGTGAAAGCCTCATGCGTCAGCCGGACGTGACAGCCGCCACCCGTGCCCTCCTCGGACTGTGACTTGCAGGCCGCCGCGCGGTCATGCCACAACAGGCCCGCTTCGGATCGAATCGTCTCGCTGGCAGGAGGGAAATGCCATGGCCGTTCGCTCTCTGGCAGGCAGGAACAGGAGGGGGGTGAGTCGCCGTCGCTTCCTGGCCGGCCTCGCCGGTTTCGGTTCCGGTGCGGCCGCGACGGGCGCCAATGGCAGGAAAGCGGCCGCAGCGACCCTGCGCCCGGTCACGATTCTCGCCGAGGCCTTTCTGGCCGGAATGGCCTGCTACGACTTTCCGCATGGCCCCGGCGACGAGATCAGGGCCGGACAGCCCCTCGTGCTCCGGCGCGAGCCGGACAATCCGCATGACGAGCGGGCCATCGAGGTTTTCCTGCCGGATGGCCGCAAGCTGGGCTATGTGGCCCGGGCCGAGAACGAGGCCCTCGCTCGCCTCATGGATGCCGGCGTGCCGGCCCGGGCGAAGGTGAAGACGGCCGGCACGGGCCCCTATTCCGTGACCATGCGCATCGACGTGCTGTTGCCGTGCCCGGTCGCCGGGGCCTGAGCCTGTCTTTCCATGGCATGCGCCGGGCCTGCCCGCTTGACAAGCCTGCCCTCGCCCCCACTATGGCGTCGACCAGGCATCGCTTGCATTCGTCCGGAGGGCGTCCATGCCGGAGGAACGGGTCCCCAGGCTCACCCACATCGACGAGAGTGGCGCAGCGCGCATGGTGGACGTCTCGGAAAAGGCTGTCACCAGCCGGATCGCCCGCGCGGGCGGCCGCGTGCACATGCAGCCGGAAACCCTCGCCGCCATTCTCGAGGGCACGGCCAAGAAGGGCGACGTGCTCGCCGTGGCCCGTGTGGCCGGCATCATGGCCGCCAAGCGCACCCACGAGCTGATTCCCCTGTGCCATCCACTCATGCTCGCCCGTGTCTCGGTGGATTTCCACCCCGTGCCCGAAGACAGCCGCATCGACGTGGAAGCCACCGTCAAGGTGGAAGGCAAGACGGGTGTGGAGATGGAGGCCCTGACGGCCGTTTCCGTGGCCTGCCTCACCATCTACGACATGGTCAAGGCCATGGACCGCGGCATCCGCATCACCGATATCCGCCTGCTGGAAAAGACCGGCGGCAAGTCCGGCCATTTCATTGCCAAGGAGGAGTAGGATCCCATGGCCCTGCTGCCCGTGGACGAGGCCCTGCGCCGCATCCTGGACGGGGTTGCCCCGCTGCCGGCCGAGGAGGTGCCGCTCATGGCCGCGCCGGGACGCGTGCTGGCCGAGGATGTGGCGGCCACGCGCGATCAGCCGCCCTTCGACGCCGCGTCCATGGACGGCTATGCGGTGCGCTCGGAAGACGTGCGCTCCACACCCGTCACCCTCGAGGTCATCGGCGAGGCCCCGGCCGGCCATGCACTGGACCGTGCCATCGGCCGCGGCGAGGCAGCCCGCATCTTCACCGGCGGCCCCCTGCCTGCAGGGGCCGACACGGTGATCATGCAGGAGCAGACCGCGCGGAAAGGCAGCGAGGTGGTGATCCTGAAAGGCGCAAGGAAAGGCACGTTCGTGCGCCCGCGCGGCATGGATTATCGCGCCGGTGAGGTGCTGCTGAAGGCCGGCACGCGGCTGGGCGCGCGTGCCATCAACCTGGCCGCCTCGCTCAACCGGCCGCGCCTTGCGGTACGCCGCCGACCGCGCGTGGCCATCCTCGCCACCGGTGACGAACTGGTGCTGCCCGGCGAGACCCCGCGGGCGGATCAGATCATCGCTTCCAACACCTTCGGCCTTGCGGCCTTCGTGCAGGCAGAAGGGGGCGAGCCGCTGGACCTGGGTCTGGCGCCCGATGACGTGGATGCCATCGCCGAACGCCTGGAAGCCGGGCGGGAGGCGGATGTGCTGATCACCATCGGCGGCGCTTCGGTGGGCGATCACGACCATGTGCGCGAGGCCTTCGCCCGGGTGGGCGTGGCCCTGGACTTCTGGAAGATCGCCATGCGCCCTGGCAAGCCGCTGATCTTCGCCCGCCGCGGAGAACAGCGCATCCTGGGCCTGCCCGGCAATCCGGTTTCCGCACTGGTCTGCGCCCTCGTCTTCCTGCGTCCGCTCATGGCGGCCATGCTGGGTGTCAGGCACGATTCGCGCCTCGTGACCGCCCGTCTGGGCGCGGACGTGCCGGCCAACGACGAGCGGCAGGACCATCTGCGCTGCCGCCTGGAGCGGACAGACGACGGCCATCTCGTCGCCCATCCCTTTCCGCGGCAGGACAGCGCCATGCTGCGCCTGTTTGCAGAGGCCGACGGCCTCGTCATCCGTCCGCCCCACGCCCCCGCGGCACAAGCCGGAGAGTCCGTGCCGGTGATGCTGCTCGAAGGGCTGTGAATCCCGCTCTCGCAACGGCCAAGCCGGTGGGCGATCCTGGGTCGCGCAACGAGAGGAAAATTCAGGTCCACTCCACCAGCCAGGGCATGTTCTCCTGGATCCAGAAGCCGATGGCGTTCATGCTGTCGGTCATGATGAGCACGCCGGCAACGATGAGAAAGATGCCAATCACCTTCTCCATGATGCCGAGATGACGCCGTGCCGTCTTCATGAAGTTCATGAAGGCGCCCATGAAGGCCGCTGCCAGCACAAAGGGCAGACCGATGCCGAGGGCATAGACGAACAGCAGGGCCGCGCCCTGCATGGCTGTTTCCTGAGCGCCGGCGACCACCAGGATGGTGGAGAGAATGGGCCCCACGCAGGGCGTCCAGCCGAAGGCGAAGGCCAGGCCCGCGACATAGGCGCCCGGCAGGCCCAGGGGCTTGCGGCGCACATCCACCCGCGCCTCGCGATACAGCAACGCGATGCGGAACACGCCCAGAAAATGCAGCCCCAGCAGAATGACGATCGCCCCCGCGACGACGGCCAGCGTCTCGCGATATGCCTGCAGCAGCTGGCCGATGGTGGAGGCCGTCGCCCCGAGCAGCACGAAAATGGTGGTGAACCCCAGCACGAAGGCGATGGTGGCCATGACCACCCGGCGACGCGCCCGGCTTTCGTTCTCGGCCACGAGTTCGTCGAACCCCACCCCGGCGATGAAGGCGAGCGAAGGTGGCACGATGGGCAGCACGCAAGGCGAGATGAACGAGAAGAGCCCGGCAACGAAGGCTCCCAGAAACCCGATGTCAGCCATGCACCCCTCTTCCGATGGCGTTTCCCGTCCCCTGAAAATGGTGTTCACGGATCTTCTGCCCGGATTTTGAGCACAGATTAGCCCATCATGGCGGCGCCTGTCATCCCGCAGGGTCTCGATCTTGTGAACGAGTCTTGCGAATGGGTGTGAATGAGATTGCCTTTCATTCTGAGGAAAGTTGACTGGATCTTGCCACAATCGCCACCTATCTTGAGCACGGACGGAAATGAGGTAAGGATTCCTGTCCACTTTTCCGCCAGCCAAAAACTTTCTGAATTTCCCTTCAGAAAATGTGATTTTCTCTCGCACACATAGGAAAAATCGCATATAAGAATGGGTGCATGAAGCCATGAGGTGATTCCTGCATTACGTGCAGGCAGCAACCGACGCAAGAGAATGCCGGGCTGCCGTGCGTGGTGACACTGGACGCCAGGGAGAGGGAGCGTGGTTCGTGAGGGGCGCCTGCCTTGCCGGCATCATGGGCAAGGCGGCTGTTGAGAAGCGAGCGATAGCGAGGGGCAACAGGCGGCCGAGGCCTGCCGGAGAGGGTAGCAGGAGCGGACAGGCTTCGCCGCCACAGACATGAAGACGGGAACAATGGCAACCGCGACCACAGATGCAACCACCACTCCCGCCGCCTTGGCCCCGGCCGAGAACAAGACGCGGCCGGACGCCATTTCGGTCAAGGAGATGATGAAGGATGCCAAGCGCGCCAGCGAAATCCTCAAGGCGATGGCGCACGAGGGGCGTCTTGTCATTCTCTGCACGCTGTTCGAGGGCGACAAGTCCGTTTCGGAGCTGGAATCCATACTCGAGCTGCGCCAGCCGGCCGTCTCCCAGCAGCTGGCCCGTCTCCGCGGCGACAAGATCGTCTCCACCCGTCGCGAGGGCAAGATGATCTATTATTCCATCGCCGACGAGGACGTGCGGGCCATCATTGCCTTCCTGTGCGATCTGTTCAAGAATAAGCACCAGCGCCGCACCGCCGCCCACTGAGCGGAAACAAGGCCGTACGAAGCGACGAGGCTTCGCCAGCCCGAACTGCCGGCAATGGTCGAGGGGCATGCAGCACCAGTCCGTTGCCGGCCTTCGGTGCCGGGTGAAGGCGTTTCCTGCCTTGTCCGTTACCGCCGTGGTGGCCCGGGAATGCGTGCGCGCACAAGACGTTTCGGGGAGAGAGCACGGGAAGGGCCTCGTGGCTGAGGAACACGCCGAACTCGCCCTGGCGCTGCTGGGTCTGCTCGGCGGCGTCATTCTTGGCTTTGCCGCGCGCGCGGCGCACTTCTGCACGCTGGGCGCCATCGAGGAGGCCTATTACGGCTCCGAGCGCTCGCGCCTGCGCACATGGCTGCTGGCCATGGGCACGGCAGTGGCCGCCACCCAGCTCCTGGATCTGCTCGGCATCGTGGATCTGTCCGCGTCCTACCGGCTGGGATCGCAGATCCCCTGGTTCGGCGCCATCCTCGGCGGCCTGCTGTTCGGTTTCGGCATGGCGCTTGTGGGCACCTGCGCCTTCGGCATGCTGGTGCGCCTGGGTGGAGGTGACCTGCGCGCGCTCGTGGCCACCCTCGTGGTGGGCATTGCCGGCTACATGGCCATGAGCGGCGTGCTGGCGCGCCTGCGGCTGGAATACGTGGACAGCGTGCGCATCGAGCTGCCGCCGCTGTCTTCCTCCGCCCTGCCGGCCCTGCTCTTCGGCGCGGACCCTGTCACGGGCCAGATCCTCGTCTCCGTGATCTTCGTGGCGCTCACCGCCGGCTGGGCGCTTTCCCGCCCGCGCTTTCGCCAGCGCCCGGGGCTTGTGGCCGCGGGCTTGGCCATCGGCCTGGTCATTGCCGGCGGCTGGGCAGTGACCAGCCAGTGGGGCCAGCTGCAGCTCTATCCGCATCAGCCGGATTCCTACAGCTTCGTGAAGCCCATTGGCGCCGCCCTGCTGTGGCTCATGACCACCTCGGGCACCTACGAATCCTTCACCATCGGCGGCATTTTCGGTGTGCCGCTTGGCGCCCTCATGGCCGCCTGCCTGAAGGGCGAAGTGCACTGGGAAGCTTTCGACGATCCCCGCGAGATGCGCCGCCATCTGATCGGCGCCGCGTTCATGGGCCTGGGCGGCATCATGGCCGGCGGCTGCACCATCGGCCAGGGCATGACAGGCATGGCCGCCCTCTCTGTCACGGCGTTCCTGGCGCTCGGCGGCATTGTCGCCGGTGCCCTCGTCGGCATTCGCTGGCTGGTGGAGGGCAACTGGCCGGATCCGTGTGCCATGGCCCGGCACATCCGCAATCTCTTCCCGCCCCGGTCATGAGTCGCATGTGAAGTATAGACAAGGTATCGAGTTGCAAGAACTTTGCAGATGATGGATGGCCGTGGATCGCGAGCTTCTCACGATCCAACGGATTCATTCGAGCCAGAAATGCTGTCCTGCTGGCACAGGGCCATGCTCGGAGCCAGCAGGACGCATTGTTTTTCTTCACGATCGACGAAAAACGGGCAGGTCTCCCACGAGAACCTGCCCGCCGGCTTGCGGCCCGTTCGGACAACGGGTCAGGCCGCGCTGCGCTCCTTGTCCTTCACCCGTTGCGGCACCAGACGTTCGCTCTTCAGGGCCGCCTTCTCGCCCTCGGTGATCTCCTCGTGATACTCGGCATCCTCGTTGACGTTCCACACGTCATAGATCTTCTCGCCGGCGAGGATGTTCCGCACCGTCAGCATGGCCGTCATCATCGCGTGATCCTGGTTGTTGTACTTGTGCATGCCGTTGCGGCCCACAAGGTGCAGGGTCGGATAGTGCATCTCCAGATCGCGACGGATCACCTTCATGTGCTCGCGATATTCGTCGTCATAGACGGGATAGGCCTTCGGCTGGCGCACCACGGCCGCGTCCACCACGTCTTCCTCGCGCACAAGGCCGATCTGCGCGATCTCCTTCTTCGCCAGGGCGATGAGCTCCTCATCCGGCATCGTCCACAGGCCGTCACCCTCGAAGCAGAAGTACTCGAGACCCAGGCAGCCCATGCCCTCTTCCGGGATGAGCTCGGGCGACCACGAGGCGAAGTTCTGCACGCGGCCCACCTTCACCGAGGGATCGTGAATGTAGATCCAGTTGTCCGGGAAGACATCCGGCTTGTTCACGATCAGCGCCACGGTCAGGAAGTCGCGATACTTCAGCTGCCGCGCATGCAGGCGCGAGATCGGCGAGGGCCGGATGGAATCGAGCAGTTCGCGCACCGGCGCGGAGGAGATCACATGCCGCGCCGTGAACTGCTCCACCTCGTCCGTGTTCACGTTGCGCACGGTGATGGTCCAGAGGCCGGCCTCGGCATCCCAGTGCATGCGCACGAATTCGCGGCCCATGAGGATCTGTCCGCCACGCTCGCGGATCCGGCGCGCCGCCGTCTCCCACATCTGCCCCGGACCCTTGCGCGGATAGTGGAACTGGTCGATGAGCGTCTTGATGACCTCGCCATCCTTGCCCTTCTTGCGAAGGCCGAGCGAGTTGGCCACGGCATTCTTCACCGCCGAGGTCAGCGACAGGCCCTTGATGCGCTGGGCGGCCCAGTCGGCCGAGATCTCGTCGCATGACATGCCCCACACCTTCTCCGTGTAGGTCTTGAAGAAGATGCGGAACAGCCGCTCGCCGAACTGGTTGCGCACCCACTCGTGAAAGGTCTTCGGTTCACGGATCGGGAACATGCGCGCCCAGGCGTAGGAGGCCACGCACAGGGCGGATTCGACAAGGCCCAGGTTCCGCAGCGCCTCGAAGGCCTTCAGCGGATAGGAATAGAACTTGCCGTTGTAGTAGATGCGCGACATCCGCGGGCGCGTGATGAAGTCGTCCGGCAGGATCTCCCGCCACAGCGCCACCACCTCCTCCGACTTGGAGAAGAAGCGATGGCCGCCGATGTCGAACAGATAGCCCTTGTAGTTCACCGTGCGGGAGATTCCGCCCACGTAGTCGGGATCCTTCTCCACCACGATCACCGAGGGCGAGTGCTTGGTGTATTCGTAGGCCGCCGTCAGCCCTGCCGGGCCGGCCCCGATGATGAAGACGTCCGCATCTGCCTTGTTCGTCATGTTCCCGCTCAGCTCCGTCAAGATATTCCGATATGCTCCCGCGGCATGCTGCCCGGAATGCCGCTCACACCTGCCGGGGAGACCGGCCGGGCATGACCGGTGCGAAGGAGAAAAGGGAATGCCCCAGATAGGAGAACACCGCAGCCATTCCCGAGCCCGCCAGCAGGGCCAGCTTCGGCATGCTGGCCAGCACCGTCGTGACCAGCAGCGCGAAGACGGCATAGTTGAAGCCCTGCGCACCAACCGTGACGAGGGCATAGCGTGCGATTTCCTCGCGCCGCCGCCGCCCGCTGGCGCCGAAGGTCATGCTGCGGTTGAGCGCCCAGGTGAAGAGCGTGGCCACGCCAATGGAGACCACGCGCGCGGCCAGTGGGGCTTGTCCCCCGGTGGTCACGAGCATGTGAAAGACGCCCATGTCCACCATCAGGCCCCCTGCACCCACGGCCAGAAAGCGCACGAAACGGGGCATCCGGCCGGCCCGCAGATCGGCCCAGAACGTGACCACTTCCTTTCCGATGGCGCTCGGCATCTTTCCCGACAGCCCCCGACATTTCCGTATCCGGACCGTCACGGTATCAGGGAAAACTGAATAGAGATTTAAGCGGAAAGCGCGATCTGAAAGAGAAGAAAGGCCAGCACGGCCACGCCCACCGCGGCCGCCAGCCGCTGCCCGGCCAGCCACCAGAAGAGACCCCCCGCCGCCAGACCGGCCAGCCGAGCCGCCAGCGCCGTTTCGGCCAGCAGGCCGGAAGGAAAGAGCACCATGCGCGCCACCAGCGCCGCCACCAGGGCGGTAGCCACCGCCCGCACCCAACGCAGCACAGCCCCGTGCGGATCGAGACGGGCAACGAACAGCACGCCCAGAAAACGCCACACATAGGTGGCCGCCACACCCGCCAGCGGAATGGCCAGCCAGTAAAGCTGCTCCGGCATGCCACTGCCTGCCGCCGGCTGGACCAGATCCGTCGTCATGCCTGTCCCTCCCCGTCACGCCGCGCGCAACCCCTCGCACCGGAAAGAGACCGAATGCGCCCCTGGCGGCCGGCGAGCAGAAAGGCGAACGTGCCGCCAACGACTCCGGCGATCAGCAGGTCGCCGTCCGGCCAGACGAGATGGGCAAGCGGGCCGATGACGAGGCCGGACGCGATGGCCAGCCAGTCCACGAGGCGCCGGGCGCCATCCGCCAGGGCGAGAAGAAAGAATGCAGGCGTGAAGAACACCAGCGCCGCCGCCACGGACACGGGCAGAAGGCCCGTGAGGTGCCAGCCGGCGATGGTGGCCAGGGCCATGCCCGTCATGAGCGAAAGCCCCAGGCCGATGATCCAGGGCACGCGTCCCGCCCGCGGCACCCGGTCCATGGACATTTCGGACATCACCCACAGCGTGGCGGCAATGAAATGCGCGGCCAGGTATTCCGGCCAGCGCGCGGCACCGGGCAGCCGCGCGCGGGCCAGCACCAGCACCACCATGGGCAGCAGGCGCACGGCCGTGAGCGTCACCGCCAGCGCCGCCACCAGCAGCGGCACGCCACGGGTGAACACGTCCACGAAAACCACCTGTCCCGGCAGCGCCCACATGAAGATGTCCATGAACACGGCCGCAGCCAGCGGAAAATGGACCGAATGCACCAGCGCCCCGAACCCCAGGAACGACATGGCCATCACCAGCCCCGGCAGGCTGAGGGCATGGCGGGCCCCGTTGCCCAGCCAGCGCCAGTCGTAGCCCGCAGGCGGAGGCACCACCTCCGGTTCCTGCCGCAGGGGATCCCCGTGCGCGTTGTCGCCCCTTTTCGCCATGCGCCGGATTGCCTGTTGCAGTCTGTCGCGTCTGACGGCACTCTCCTGCCGCCGCCCCCGGGCCGGCATGATGCATGCCCACGCCTGGCCTGCCAAGCGGCAGCTGCCCGGCTTTCGCCGCATCCATGACGAGGGACGAAGATGAATCGCATACCCGCCACGGTGATCACCGGCTTTCTCGGCGCCGGCAAGACCACGCTCATCCGCCATCTGCTGGAAAACGCCGGTGGCCGGCGCATCGCGCTCATCGTCAACGAGTTCGGTGACGTGGGCGTGGACGGCGATCTGCTCAAATCCTGCGGCAACCCGGCCTGCACGGAGGAGGACATCGTGGAGCTGGCCAACGGCTGCATCTGCTGCACGGTGGCCGACGACTTCATTCCCACCATGACCCGCCTGATCGAGCGCAAACGGCGGCCCGATCACATTGTCATCGAGACATCGGGCCTCGCCCTGCCCCAGCCTCTGATCCGCGCCTTCAACTGGCCGGACATCCGCGCCGCCGTCACCGTGGATGGCGTGGTCGCAGTGGTGGACGGTCCGGCCGTGCGCGATGGCCTGTTCGCGGCCGATCCCGCACGTGTGGAGGCCTTGCGCCGGGCGGATGTGAACCTGGATCACGAATCGCCTCTGCACGAGCTCTTCGAGGACCAGCTGCGGGCAGCCGATCTCGTGATCCTGCACAAGGCAGACCTGCTGGCCGACAACGAGCAGAAGACGCTGATCGAACGCCTCTCCCGCGACGTGCGCCCCGGCGTGGCCGTGATCCCGGCCAGCCATGGCCGCATCGAGCCTGCCGTGCTGCTGGGCATTGGCGCGCAGGCCGAGGCGGATGTGGACAACCGTCCCACCCACCATGAGCTGGAGGGTCAGCCCGACCATGACCATGACGATTTTGACTCCTTCGCCCTCACCCTGCCGGAGGCGAAGGATCGCGAGACCCTGCTTTCCGGCATCCGCCGGCTCATGGAAGAAGAACCGGCCATCCTGCGGCTGAAGGGCTTTGCGGCCGTGGCCGGCAAGCGGGCACGACTGGCCGTGCAGGCCGTGGGCCCGCGCGTGGACGGCTGGTTCGAGCGCCCCCTTGCCCCGGACGAAGAGCGGGCAACCCGTCTTGTGGTCATCGGCCTGAAGGGCCTGAACGAGGCCGCCATTCGCGACCGGCTGACTGCCGCCTGCACCGGCAGCGCCTGAGCGGAGAGCCGGATCACGCCATCCTCTGCGCGAGCGGAAGGGAGGCAACGCGATGCATCTGCTGGCTGCCACATCCGGCATCATCGGCGAGAGCGAGGAGGCCATCGACCTCGATCAGCCCCCCGCCGACGTGCTCGTGCTCTCGGCGGCCGACACGGAGCTTGCAGCCCTCGCGGCCGCCCGCCGGCTCATGGGCAGGAGGGCGCCTCCGCTCCGCCTCGTGCCATTGGGGCTGCTGCGCCACAACATGTCGATAGACCTGTGGGTGGAGAAGACGGCCCGCCATGCCCGCCTGATCATCGCCCGGGTGCTGGGTGGCGCCGCCTACTGGCCCTATGGCGTGGAAGAGCTGGCACGCCTGGCCCGCGAGACCGGCCTCATGCTCGCCCTGCTGCCCGGCGGGCAGGTGGTGGACGAAACACTCACGCAACGCTCCACCCTGCCGCCGTCGGTCTGCGAGGCCATGCGCGCGCTGCTCGCCGCCGGCGGCGTGGAGAACGCGTGCCGCTTGCTGGACCTGGCCGGCCGTCTGCTCAAGGAGGGGCCCCGGCCGGCCGACCTGCCTGCGCCGCAGCCACTGCCCGCCGCCGGCGCCTGGCTGCAGGAGCGACTGCTGACCGATCCGGCCGAGATCGCGCAATGGGCGCCAGGGGCAGCGCCAAGGGGCGCATCAGGAGGGAGAGCCTGGATTGTCTTCTATCGTGCGCTGCTGGAAGGCGGCTTCACCGCCCCCGTGGACGCCCTTGCCAAGGCCCTGCGCGAAGAAGGCCTGGATGCCCTGCCCCTTTTCGTCACGTCCCTCAAGAGCCCTGCTGCCCGGCAGTTCCTGCAGGCGCTTGGCGAGCAGGCCGCACCGGACGTCATCGTCGACCTCACCGCCTTTGCCGCCGGTGAAGACGACGGATTGCAGGCGCTGGATGTGCCCGTGATCCAGGCCATTGCCGCCGGCACCAGCCGCGAGGCCTGGGCCGCCAACCCGCAGGGTCTGGGTCCGCGGGATCTGGCCATGCACGTGGCCCTGCCGGAGCTGGATGGGCGCATCATCGGCCGTGCCGTTTCCCACAAGCAGGATGCCGGCCGTGACGAGGCCGTCGCCTGCCCCCTCGTGACCTATGAGCCGGACGAGGACCGCATCCGCTGGACGGCCCGCCTGGCCGCGCGCCATGCCGCCCTGCGCCACACGCCGCCGGAGAGGAAACGCATCGCCCTGATCCTTGCCAACTATCCCAATCGCGACGCCCGTCTCGGCAACGGCGTGGGACTGGACGTGCCGGCCAGCACGCTCAACCTGCTGAAGGCCCTGCGGGAGTCCGGGCATGACCTGGGCCCGGCGCCCCTTCCGGCGAGCGGAGACGATCTCGTCCGCTGGCTCATGCAGGGCCCCACCAACGATCACGCCCGCAACCGCAAGGAAGACCGCTGGCGCCACGCCGGCGGCCGTCTTTCCATCGATCGATACAGACGGCTTTTCGGTTCTCTGGACAAGAAGATCCAGGAAGACGTGGAAGAAAGATGGGGGCCGCCGGAGCACGACCCCTTCTTCCATGACGGGGCCTTCCGCCTGCCCGTGCGGCGCCTGGGCAATGTGGCCGTGGCCATCCAGCCGGCCCGCGGCTACAACATCGATCCGACCGGAACCTATCATGATCCGGCTCTCGTGCCGCCGCACGGCTATCTTGCCTTCTACATGTGGCTGCGTGAAGTCCTTGACGTGCATGCGGTGGTGCATGTGGGCAAGCACGGCAATCTGGAATGGCTGCCGGGCAAGGCCCTGGCCCTCTCCGCCGCCTGCTTTCCCGATGCCGTGCTGGGGCCCGTGCCGAATGTCTATCCCTTCATCGTCAATGATCCCGGCGAAGGCACACAGGCCAAGCGCCGCACACAGGCCGTGATCATCGACCATCTCACCCCGCCGCTGGCCCGTGCCGGCACCTATGGCCGACTGGCGGAACTGGAGCGCCTGCTGGACGAATACTGGCAGGCGGCCACCATGGACAGCCGCCGCCGCGACATGCTGCGCCGCGACATCCTGGATCTCGCCCATGCCGCCGGTATCGACCGCGATGCCGGCCTGGATTCCATGCGCAGCGATGACGAGGAGGAGGCGCTCATCCGCCTTGATGCCTTTCTCTGCGAGGTGAAGGAAGCCCAGATCCGCAACGGCCTGCACATTCTGGGCGCGTTGCCCCCACCGGCGGAACGGGCCGAACTGGAAGTGGCCCTGCTGCGTCTGCCCCGGGGAGACGGTCAGGGTCGCAACGCCTCCCTGCTCCGGGCGCTGGCGGCCGATCTGGGCCTGGCCGGAACCTTCGATCCGCTGGATCATGATCCTGCAGCCCCGTGGCACGGGTCACGCCCGGCAGTGCTGGCCAGTCCCGACCTGGCCGATGGCCCCTGGCGCACCTGTGGCGATACACGCGAGCGTCTGGAAGCCCTGGCCCTGCGGCTGGTGCAGGCCCTGCCCTCCTGCCCTGCCGCAAAAGATCCGCAATCAGTTGAAAAGGCTGTCGAAACGGCTACCAGCGAGGCTTTCGCGGCCTTGGGCCTCGATCCAGAGGCCTTCCCGCAGACGGCCGCCGTGCTCGCCTTCCTCGCCGGCGACCTGCGGCCACGCCTGGCCCGTTCGGTGCATGACGAAATCACCCATGCGCTCAAGGCCCTGCAGGGCCGCTTCGTGCCGCCCGGCCCATCCGGCGCGCCCACGCGCGGGCGGCTGGATGTCCTGCCCACGGGGCGCAACTTCTACGCCCTCGATCCCCGGTCCCTGCCCACCCCGGCCGCCTGGCGACTGGGGCGCAAGTCGGCGGAGAGTCTCTTGCAGCGCCATTTTCAGGAGGAAGGCGAATATCCCCGGGCCCTGGGACTGACCTGCTGGGGCACGGCCAACATGCGCACCGGCGGCGACGACATCGCCCAGGCCCTGGCCCTCATCGGCGTGGCGCCGGAGTGGGATCATGCCTCGGGGCGTGTGACAGGCTTTCGCATCATGCCCCTGGCGGAGCTGGGACGGCCCCGGGTGGACGTGACATTGCGCGTCTCCGGCTTCTTCCGCGATGCCTTTCCCCGCCAGATGGCGCTGTTCGATGCCGCCGTGCGTGCCGTGGCCGCGCTTGACGAACCGGCAGAGGACAATCCCGTTGCCGCACGCGTACGCGAGGAACGGGCGCGGCTGCAGCAGGACGGCCTGAGCGAGGATCAGGCTCTGCGTCTCTCCACCTACCGCATCTTCGGTGCCCCGCCGGGGGCCTATGGCGCCGGGCTTCAGGCCCTGTTCGACGAGCGCCTGTGGGAGACGGAAGCCGACCTTGCCGAAACCTGGATTCACTGGGGCGCCCATGCCTACGGCAGCGAGGATGCCCAGGGCGAGCGGGCGGAAGCGGTCTTTCGCCGGCGTCTTCAGGCCCTGGATGCGGTGGTTCACAATCAGGACAATCGCGAGCACGACATCCTGGATTCCGATGACTACTACCAGTTCGAGGGGGGCATGGCGGCTGCCGTGCGCCATCTGAAAGGTCAGCCTGTCCCCGTCTGGCACAATGATCACAGCGATCCCGCGCGCCCGCGCACCCGCTCGCTGGAGGAGGAGGTGGCCCATGTCATGCGCGCACGTGTGGTCAACCCGAAATGGATCGCCGCCATGCGGCGCCATGGCTACAAGGGGGCCTTCGAGATGGCGGCCACGGTGGACTACATGTTCGCCTTTGCCGCCACCACTGGCGCCGTGAAGAGTCACCACTTCGACCTGGTGTTCGACGCCTGGCTGCGTGACGATGACGTGCGCACCTGGCTCGAATCGGTCAATCCGGACGCGCTCACCGATATCGCCGAACGCCTGGAGGAGGCCCTGGCCCGCGGTTACTGGCATCCGCGCGGCAACGACGCGCCCGCGATCCTGGACAATCTGCGCCAGGGCAAGCACCGGCGCTGAAGCGTCAACAAGGGCATCCCGCCCTCCCGAATGGAAAGTCCCTTGCAAGAAAACGAATGAAGGAGCGGTGTGCGGAAAGGGAGCCGTCCAGGCGACACGACCGCGAAACAAGATCTTCCAGCCTGCCAGGCAGGCCGGAAAAGGCCGGGAACTGGCCTGGACAGCCGCCCATCCTCAGTTGCAGGATATTGAAGCCATGAGGCTTCTTGGACTTTGCCAAGAGAGGCGCCCCTGACGATCTTTCGCCATTGGCGCTGCTCCAGCCAGTCCTTGCGGAGAAACAGCCTTCTCCGGGACACTCTCAAAGGTTTTTGCACGCCCGGCCCTCCGGCATGACGGCGGAGACGGCATGTGGTCTTCGGGCCGCATCCCGCTCGCAGGCCTTTTCGGCTTCCTCGCCCATCACCGGCGGCTGCACATTCCTCACGCCGCGCTGCGGCGCTTCTCCGCGGCGGCAGCAGAGATTTCCAGCATGCGCTTGAGGGGCACCAGGGCCTTGCGGCGCAAGGGTTCGTCGATGACGATCTCCGGTGTTTCGTCGCGCAGGGCGAGATAGAGCTTCTCCATGGTGTTCAGGGCCATGTAGGGACAGGTGGCGCATTTGCAGTCGCCATCCATCCCCGGCGCCGGGATGAAGGTCTTGTGCGGCGCCGCCTTGCGCATCTGGTGAATGATGTGCGGCTCCGTGACGATGATGAATGCGTCTTCCGGCCGCGACAGCACGAAGTCCAGGATCTGCTTGGTAGAGCCCACGAAATCCGCCTTCTCCAGGATCGAGAAGGGACACTCCGGATGGGCGGCCACCGGCGCGTTCGGGTGCTTCGCCTTCAAATCCAGAAGCGCCTCCTCGGAGAATTCCTCGTGCACGATGCACGACCCCGGCCACAGGGCCATGTCCCGCCCGGTCTTCGACTTCAGCCAGCTGCCCAGGTGCCGGTCCGGCGCAAAGAGGATGGGCTTCTCCGGCGGGATGGCCTCGATGATGTCCAGGGCCGAGGACGAAGTGACGATGTAGTCCGACAGCGCCTTCACCTCCACCGAGGAATTGATGTAGGTGACCACCACGTGATCCGGATGCTCGGCCCGCCACCTGGCCAGATCCTCCGGCCGGCAGGATTCTTCCAGCGAGCAGCCGGCCTCCATGTCCGGGATCACCACCTTCTTCTCCGGCGAGAGGATCTTGGCCACCTCGCCCATGAACCGCACGCCGCAGAAGACGATCATGTCGGCATCCGTGGCCGCGGCCTTGCGGGAAAGATCCAGCGAGTCGCCCACGAAGTCGGCAATGTCCTGGATCTCGCCCTCCTGGTAGTAGTGAGCGAGGATCACGGCATTTTTTTCCTTCCGCAGGCGCGCGATCTCCGTGCGGTAGTCCATGCTCCCTTTGGCCCCAGGCGCGATCGCCATGCTGCAGCCGTTGGTCTGCCTGCTCTCGTTGGCCTTGTTGTTGTCGTTCACGTCCGTCATGTCCCCACCTCCGGCAGGGGCGGTCTTTCCGCAAGCCCCCAAGAAAGGAAAGGAAGGCCGCCCTGTCCTCTTGTTCCGGCATTGTCCGCTTCTGCCAATATGGCTTTTCCGACCCTGCCAATCAAGAAAGGCCGTTGGTGCGCGCCACTCCCTGCGGCCTGTCTTCCGCGGCCTCGTGCCGCGCGTTCGGCACTTCATGGACAAGGATTCCCGCACAGGATGCATGGGCGGCATGGACACACTTTCTGACAGTTGCCTGACAGGCCTTGGCAGATTCCTGCAAGAACCGGCATGCCATGAAGGAGATACCCATTCGGGGCATGCGAAGCCTGAACGTGAACCATCATGCGGGAAGGAGGAAAGGCATGAGAAACCGGAATCTGGCCATTGCCGGGGCAGCCTTGGGGCTTGCCTTTGCCGGCATGACGCTGCCCGCGGCAGCACTCGACAACTGCACCGACGCCCCCATGGACAAGTGGATGAAGCCCGAGCAGGTGAAGGCCATGCTCGAGGAAAAGGGCTACAAGGTGCGCAAGGTGAAGGTGGAGGGCACCTGCCTGGAAGCCTACGCCATGAAGGACGGGCAGAAGGTGGAGATCTACATGGACCCCGTCACTGGCGAATTTCGCAAGGTGAAGATGAAGTAACCGACAGGACCGGCCCCGGGGGGCCACAGCCCCGGGCCGGTCCTGCCGCCGGCAGCGGTTCGGCATGGTTGCGAGGACCGTGAACACCAAGGGCAGCTTCCAGGGGGAGGTCGGCGTCATGAGCGAGACGGTCCGTCATGAAACGGAGGACGGACAGGCCACGTCGGGAGAAGCGACATCAGGGAAAGCGCAGGAGATGGTGAAGGTCTGGGATCCCCTGGTGCGTATTTTCCATTGGTCGCTGGTGGGCGGCATCCTGGCAGCCTGGATCACGGCCGATGCGTGGGACAAGGCGCATGAGTGGATCGGCTACGTCATTGGCGGGCTCATTGCCGTGCGCATCATCTGGGGCTTCATCGGCACACGCCATGCCCGCTTTTCGGACTTCGTGCGCGGTCCGCGAACGGTATTGCGTTACATGCGCCAGATCCTCGCCGGCCATGCCCCGCGCCATCTGGGGCACAACCCGGCCGGCGGTGCCATGGTGATTGCGCTGATGCTGACCGTGACGGCCATCGTCACCACCGGCTGGATGATGACGCTGGACGCCTTCTGGGGCGTGGACTGGGTCGAAGACCTTCACGAACTGCTGTTTGACGGCCTGCTGGTGCTGGTGGGCCTGCATGTGGCCGGCGTCATCCACGCCAGCATCACGCATCGCGAGAATCTCGTGCGGGCCATGATCCACGGACGCAAGCGTCCTTGACGATCAGGAAAGCCCTCTCGCCCCACTTCGAGGCTCCGCACGAGAAACGGCGCCGCATCCCGGCTGATGCGGCGCCGTTCCCTTGCTGGCGCCCGATGCAGATGCATGGCTCCTGTCCCGGCGGCGGTCTGCCCCTCCCCCTCGGGGCCTCGCCGCCGCCTGCCCATCAAGCGCCCCCCTCTTCCGCGATCGAAAATAGCGCATGTCGCGCATGGAGGGAATTTGATTCAAATCGAAGGGTTAAGCACCCCTCACCGGACAGGGTTAACGCCTGCCCGCGCCGCTTGTCGCAACAAGAGCACGGAAGACAGCACAAGCCCCCTCCTCCGGAAACGGGAACCCCCTCAGCGGGATGCGGAAAAGCCCCCATCCGTCTTTTTTCCGCCGGCGCCCGCCATGCTAGGCAGAGACTCGATCCGTCCGTCCCTGTTCATCCGGTTCACGAGGAAGGAGGCTCCATGAAACCCCGCACGCCCGAGGCACACGCCGCCAAGATGGCCCGCAAGGCCGCGGCACGCGCGCGCATCATGGCCACGAAGCAGGTGGAGAAGGGCCTGCTCATCGTGCACACCGGCAAGGGCAAGGGCAAGTCCACGGCCGCCTTCGGCATGGTCCTGCGCGCCCTTGGCCACGGCTTCCGGGTGGCGGTCATCCAGTTCATCAAGGGGGCGCGGGAGATCGGCGAGAGGAAGGCGCTGGCCGCCTTCGGCGATCGGATCTCCTTCTTTGCCTGCGGCGAAGGCTTCACCTGGGAGACGAAGGATCTGGAGAAGGACCGGGCCCTGGCTGCCCGCACCTGGGCGGAAGCCGAGAAGGCACTCGCCGATCCCGGCATCCGGCTGGTGCTGCTGGACGAGCTCAACGTGGTGCTGAAATACGGCTACCTGGACCTGGAGCCCGTGCTTGCCGCCATTCGCGCCCGGCCGGAGGGGCAGCACGTGATCGTCACTGGCCGCAACGCGCCGCAGGCCCTTGTCGAGGCAGCCGATCTCGTCACCGAGATGACGCTGGTGAAGCACCCCTTCCGCAGCGGGGTGAAGGCACAGCCCGGCATCGAATACTGAGCGCACCGGTCATGAACACACGCGCCCTGTTGCGCGAGCCCCGTGCCCGCATGTCATCCTTGCGCGAGCATTTCGTTCTCTTTTGTTCTTGACATGCGCAAACAAATAGAACATTATACAAACAATCAGGAACTGGAAGGGTGGCTCTTGCCGTCATCTTGCCGGAAAGGGAGAATCGGGGCATGACGCAGGCGAACCTCAAGCTGGTCGAGAACACGTCCATGGACAAGAAAAAGGCACTGGAAGCGGCCCTTGCACAGATCGACCGGGCCTTTGGCAAGGGCTCCATCATGCGGCTCGGCGAAAACCGGGCCATCGAGGTGGAAGCCATTCCCACCGGCTCGCTGGGGCTGGACATTGCGCTTGGCATTGGCGGGCTGCCCAAGGGCCGCATCATCGAGATCTTCGGCCCCGAATCCTCGGGCAAGACCACGCTGGCGCTGCACACGGTAGCCGAGGCGCAGAAGCGCGGCGGCATCTGCGCCTTCATCGATGCGGAGCATGCGCTCGATCCCATCTACGCCCAGAAGCTGGGAGTGGATATCGACGAGCTGCTCATCTCCCAGCCGGACACGGGCGAGCAGGCGCTGGAAATCGCCGACACGCTGGTGCGCTCCGGAGCCGTGGACGTGCTGGTGATCGACTCCGTGGCCGCGCTCACCCCCAAGGCGGAACTGGACGGCGAGATGGGCGAATCCCTGC
>CAZNLW010000009.1:0-28156 GCA_964574205.1 uncultured Rhizobiaceae bacterium
CTGCTGGCTCAGGGCACGGCCCGGCGCCAGCAGGACAGCATTTCCGGCTTGAGTGTCACCCAATCATCATCAAAGTTCTTTCAACTCAATATCTTATCTACACCTCACATGCGCCGCCTGATCCATTCCGCGGCGATGACGGACAGCCAGATGCGCAGGAAGCGGCTTGCCGTCAGCCGAAGCGCAGCTCCGGGCGATCGCGGAAGTATTCCAGGGCCTCGGGATTGGCCAGCGCTTCCACGTTCTTCACCGGTCGGCCGTGCACCACGTCACGCACGGCGATTTCCACGATCTTGCCCGAGCGGGTGCGCGGAATGTCCGGCACGGCCACGATCACGGCCGGCACATGCCGCGGCGAGGCACCGGTCCGGATGCGCCGACGGATCTCCTGCTGCAGCGCTTCCGTGAGCTCCACACCTTCCGCAAGCCGCACGAAGAGCACAATGCGCTCGTCGTTGTCCGGCGTCTTCTGGCCGATGGCCAGAGCCTCCAGCACCTCCGGCATCTGCTCCACCTGGGCATAGATCTCCGCCGTGCCGATGCGAACACCGCCGGGATTGAGGGTGGCGTCCGAGCGGCCGTGGATGACCATGCCGCCATGCACCGTCCACTCGGCAAAGTCGCCATGGTGCCAGATGCCAGGAAAACGCTCGAAATAGGCGGCGCGATACCTCCCGCCTTCCGGATCGTTCCAGAACCTCAACGGCATGGACGGAAACGGCCGAGTGCACACAAGCTCGCCCAGTCGTCCCGGCGGCAGCGGCCGCCCCTCATCATCGAAGACATCCACGGCCATGCCGAGCACCGGCCCCTGAATCTCGCCACGCCAGACCGGCTCGAAGGGATTGCCGGCCACAAAGCAGCCGCAGATGTCCGTGCCGCCGGAGATGGATGCGAGATGGAGGTCATCCTTCACCGCTTCGTAGACAAAGTCGAAGTTCTCCGGCGCCAGGGGCGAGCCTGTGGAAAAGAGGGTGCGCAGGGCAGACAGGTCGAAGGCCTCGCCCGGCCTCAGCCCCGACTTGCGCAGGGCATCGATGTATTTGGCCGAGGTGCCGAAGTGCGTCATGCCATGGTCCTCGGCATAGCGGAACAGCGTTTCCGGTCCCGGGTGGAACGGCGAGCCGTCATAGAGCAGCAGCGTGGCCCCCACCGCCAGCCCCGAGACCAGCCAGTTCCACATCATCCAGCCGCAGGTTGTGAAATAGAACAGCCTGTCGCCGGCGCGGATGTCGCCCTGCAGCGAAAGCTCGCAGTGGTGTTTCAGCAGGATGCCACCCGTGCGATGGACGATGCACTTGGGCACGCCCGTGGTGCCGGAGGAAAAAAGAATGTAGAGCGGATGGTCGAAGGACACCGGCTCGAACCATGGCTCGTCGCCGGATCCCTTGGCCAGGGCCTCCGTCCATGTGATCGCGCGTGGCAGCCTTGCAGCTGCCGCCTCCGCCTGCCCCAGATGATCGATGACGATCAGCCGCTCCACCGTGGGCAGGTTGTCCATCACTTCCGCCACCTTGGAGACAAGGTCGAAGACCTTTCCATTGTAGTGATAGCCATCGCAGGCCAGCAGCACCTTTGGCTCGATCTGGCCGAAACGGTCCAGAATGCCACGCGGTCCGAAATCCGGCGAACAGGATGACCACACCGCCCCCAGGCTCGCCGTGGCCAGCATGGCGATGACGGCCTCCGGCATGTTGGGCACGATGCCGGCCACGCGGTCCCCCTTCCGCACGCCCATGTCCTTCAGGGCCTGTTGCAGGCGCGCCACCTGTACCCGCAGCGCATTGCGCGAGAGAATGCGCTCCCGCCCGGCCTCGTTGCGGAAGATCAGCGCCGGTGCCTCGCCCTCGTGACACAGAAGGTTCTCGGCAAAGTTCAGCCGCGCCTCGGGAAAGAAGCGCGCCTGCCACATCCGCTCCTCTTCCACGAGCACGGGGCCGGATCCCTTGTCGCCGATGATGCCGGCAAAGTCCCACACCGCCGACCAGAAATCCGCCATGTTCTCGACCGACCATGCATGCAGGTCGCGGTAGCCGTCGAACCGGCGGCCGTGGCGCGCGGCAACGCATTCCAAGAAGGCGGAAAGGCGGGAGCCGTTACGGCGCTCCTCGTCCGGAATCCACAGGGGCTTGTCGCTCATGGGATCTGATCCGGCTGTCGCTGGGGTGATCGGCAATCGGCACCGTCCCGCTGGCAGAACGGGCCTGCCCGTGCCCTTGCGGGTGTGACAGGCTGTCGCATATTTCTATCGCACCTCGTCCGGAGGCCAAAGGGTGCACGGCATGCCCGGCCATGCTACCTTTGGCGTAGAGACTGGCGATCAGGCCGCGGCCAAGGCCACATTGACCGGGTGTTCGACAGATCGGCAAGCATGAGGGGGCAGATCATGGATCATTCGTCGAAACGGGGGCGCAAGAAGCAGAAAAGGCGGCGAGGCGGCAGTTTCGGGTTTCTCGTTCTGCCGCTCGTGCTGGTGATCATTGTGGGCGGTGCGCTGCTGGCCGTGCGGCTGTTTCTCTCGCCCGCGTTCATCATCCGCCAGGTCACGGAGGCCGTGCAACGCGAGACGGGGCGTTCGCTCACGGTGGGCAGCGCCAACATCACGCTCTGGCCACAGCTGGCCGTAAGTCTCAAGGACGTGCGCCTGTCCGATCCACCGGTCATGAACGGGGGCAAGGGCACATTTGTTGCGGTGCAGGCCGTGGAGCTGGCCGTGGCGCTCAGACCCCTGCTCTCTCGTCGGCTGGAGGTGCAGCGTATCGCTCTTGACGCGCCGCGCATCCATCTGAAGGTCGATGGCCAGGGGCGTGCCAACTGGGATTTCTCCCCACCTGGAAGGCCGGCCGACAAGGGCGGTGGCCAGGCCGCCACTGGCGGCGGGGGCGGCACGGCGACGGCCGGCAGCTTTCTGGAACAGGTGCGGCTTGCGCCCATTCGCATTCGCAATGGCTCGCTCGTCTTCGACAATGCCCGCACCGGCACGCACCTTGCCGCCTCGCGCGTGAATCTGGAAATCCGTCTGCCGCAGCCCGATGCGCCGCTCGCCGTGAAGGGCGATCTGGTATGGCGCGAGCGACCGGTGCGGCTGGATCTCTTCGTGCAGGCCCCGCGGCGACTGGCCGGGCAGGGATCGGGCATCGAGGCGCGCGTCCGCGTGCCGGAGATCGAGGCCTCCTATCAGGGCCTGCTGCGCGTGGCCGAAGGGCTGGAGCTGGCCGGTCGCATCGAGGGCAAGGGGCCGTCCCTGCGCAACCTGCTGGCCTGGGTGGGCAACCCGCTGACACCGGGCCGGGGGCTCGGCCCCTTTGCCGTGGCCGGACAGATCGAAGGCCGGGGCCAACGCTTCAGGCTGAAGAATGCCCGCCTGTCGCTGGACGGCATGAACGCACAGGGCACGCTTTCCCTCCGTTTTGGCGGGGCTCGGCCCTTCGTCTCCGCTTCGCTGGGCGTGGATCGCATCGACACCAACGTCTATCTCGCGCCGACAGAGACAGGCACCACGCGTAGCCAGGGAGCCGGGAGCAAGGGCAACCGTGGCGCATCGGCCGGCAGCGACTGGTCCGATGCTCCCATCGACCTTTCCGGCCTGAAGGCCCTGGATGCCGAGTTGCGCCTGGCGACCAACGCCATTCGCTATCGTCAGGTGAAGATCGGCCGCAGCGAGGTGACGGCCTCGCTGAAGAACGGGGAGCTGAAGGCAGAACTGAAGCGCATGGCCTTCTATGGCGGCCAAGCGGCCGGGCGATTGATGCTGAACGGCCGTGGCAAGGTGCCGGTCATTTCTGGTGCGCTCACCGCACGGGACATCGACGGCCTGGCCCTTCTGCGCGATTTCGCCGGCATGGAACGCATCAAGGGACGTCTGTCGCTCGAGCTCTCCGTGGCCACGGCCGGGCGCAGCCAGCGCGAGATGATCTCGCGGCTGAAGGGCAAGGCACGCATCGCCTTTCGTGATGGCGCCATCCGCGGCATCAACATCGCCCGCCTCGTGCGCACGGTGAAGACGGCCATCGTCAACGGCTGGCAGAAAGCCCCGCGGGAAAAGACGGATTTTGCCGAGCTCTCCGCCACCTTTGCCATTCGCGACGGCGTGGCCGCGACGCAGGACCTGAAACTGATCGGTCCGCTCGTGCGCCTGACCGGCAAGGGGGAGGTGGACCTGCTGCGCCGCTATCTCGACCTTTCCATCGAGCCGAAGCTCGTGGCCTCCCTCAAAGGGCAGGGCGGCAAGCTGGAGAAAGCGGGCCTGCCGGTGCCGGTGATCGTGCGCGGACCCTGGGACAACCCGAAGATCTATCCGGACATCGAGGGGATCCTGAAGGACCCCGAAGCCGCCTATCGCCGCCTGAAGGGGCTCATCGGCAAGCTGGACAAGGGCAATGTCAAGCGCAACATCGGGAAAGCGAAACAGAAGGCCAAGGCGCTGCTCACCCGACAGAAGCAGGAGATCAAGGACAGGGCCGCGCAGGAGCTGGCCCCCGTGCTGGGCGAGGAGCAGGCTGGCGAGGTGGTGGACAAGGCCGAGAAAAAGGCGAAAAAGCTGTTGAAAAAGCTTTTCCGCTGATGGTTCGTGACATTTCGAGCCATGCCGCGGTCCTGCCGGGGCTTTCGCGCTCGCGCCTGCGGCGCTACAGAACCCTTTCCCGAAAGCCGCATCCGCCAGCCGGGCATCCAAGCCCGTGGCCGGTGGAAGCCTGTAACAGGCGGGGGAAGCAATGGACTTCAGAGACGCTCTGGCAGAAACCGCGCGGGACATCGAACGGCTGCTCGATGCCCTGCTGCCGCTGGATGGCGCGGCCGCCCCTCGCGTGGTGAAGGCCATGCGCTACGCAGCCCTGGGGCAGGGCAAGCGCCTGCGCCCCTTCTTCGTGCGTGAAAGCGGCCGTATCCTGGGCGCCGAAGACGCCCACTGCCTGCGCACCGGTGCGGCGCTGGAGTGCGTGCACTGCTATTCCCTCGTGCACGACGACCTGCCGGCCATGGATGATGATGCGCTGCGCCGTGGCCGGCCCACCTGCCACATTGCCTTCGACGAGGCCACGGCCATACTCGCCGGTGACGGCCTGCTCACCCATGCCTTCTTCATCCTTGCGGATCCGGCCACCCATCCCGATCCGGCCGTGCGCAGCGCGCTGGTGATGCGTCTGGCCCATGCCGCCGGACACGAGGGGATGGTGGGTGGCCAGATGCTCGACCTGGAGGCGGAACGCCGCGCCACGCATGACGAGCAGGAGGTGCTGGCCGTGCAGCGGCTGAAGACCGGTGCCCTCTTCGGCTTTGCGCTGGAAGCCGGTGCCATTCTCGCCAATGCCGCCGAGGAAGATCGGGCGCGCATGCGTGCCTATGCCGCCGATGTGGGGCTGGCCTTCCAGATCGCCGATGACATCCTGGATGTGGAGGCGACGCCGGAAGAACTGGGCAAGGCCACGGGCAAGGATGCAGCAGCCGGCAAGGCCACCTTCATCGACCTCTACGGGCTGGAAGGGGCTCGCGCCCGGGCCCGCGCGCTCGTGGATTCCGCCATCGCCGTGCTGGCGCCCTACGGAGAGAAGGCCGAGCGTCTGCGCCAGGCCGCCCGCTTCATCATCGAGCGCCGGCGCTGATGACTGCCGCCCCGCTAAGGCAGCGGTGCACAGGCTAGTGGCTGGCCGCTTCACCGTCCTTGCCGGTGCGCAGCCTGATGAGAGGCCGGAGCAGCAGCCAGACGATGGCGCCGGCGATCAGCCCCAGCACGATGGAAACAACAAGCGACCCGACATAGGGCACCCGCTGCCCCCAGCGCTCGGGCCCGTGCCAGCCGTATTCGGCCAGCGCATGGGTGAGAATGCCCCCGGCCACCCACAGCATGGCAATGGTGCCAAGCACGCTCAGGCCCTTCAGGAAGGTCGGCATGCCCTTCACGACATGGCAACCGATCCGGCGGAGAACCGTCGGCATTCCCGGCTGCAGGGCCAGCCACAGACCCATGTCGTCCATTTTCACGATGAGCGCCACCACGCCATAAACCAGCAGTGTGATCCCCACTGCCACGATGGCCAGGGCCACCACCTGGTAGAGGAAGGGCTGGTCCACCAGCTCCGAATAGGCAATGACCATGATCTCGGCAGACAGGATGAGATCGGTGCGGATGGCGCTGTTCACCCGCTTGCGCTCGAAGGCGGCCATCTCCTCGGGCGACAGGGATTCAGCCACCACCGGGCCTTCTTCCTCATGCCCGTGGCCGGTGATCCATTCGTGCACCTTCTCGAACCCCTCGAAGGCCAGGAACAGCGCGCCCAGCACAAGGAGCGGCGTGATGGCCCAGGGCGCGAAATAGCCGAGCGCCAGCACCGCCGGCAGCACGAAGAGAAACTTGTTGCGCAGGGAGCCCAGCGTGATCCTGAAGATGATCGGCAGTTCGCGGCTGGCGGCAAAGCCGATCACGTATTTCGGCGTCACCGCCGCATCATCGGCCACCACACCCACGGACTTTGCTCCTGCCTTCACGGACAGGGCTGCCGTGTCATCCAGCACGATGGCGGCCTTTCTGGCCAGGGCCACCACGTCATCCAGCAGTGCCAGCAGGCCCGTGCTCATGTTTCCCCTGCCCCTCGTGCAGTCAAAACCCCAAGCCGTGGCTTAGACCGCATGCGCACGCAATGCAAGAAAGCGGCACCTCCATCTGTCGCCTGCCAACGGGACGTGGCTTTCACCCCCTGCCGGTTCATTCTCGCTCATTCAGCTCTGCCAGTAGATCTGCACGGCATAGAGAAGAGATCCGCGTGCCACCGCTCCGGTGGAGACATAACGCCAGGCGGGGTTCATGAGATTGCGCCGGTGACCGCCGCTTCGCAACCACTGGCGCAGGATGCGCCGGGCCTTTTCCGCATCGATCGGTCCCGGGCGGCTGTCCCGTGCCGCATTCTCGCCATGGCTGCCGTGACCCGCCCCGGCCGCGGCGAAAAACCGTTTGGCAAAGTTGCATCCCGAAGGCGAATGATGCCCCACATACCCGCCCAGCAGCATGTCTGCCGCCTGGGCACGGGCGGCCAGACGCGCGGCATCCGAAGGCCGCAGGGGCGGCAGCCCCGCGCGTTGCCGGGCGATCGAGGCCAGCCTGTCCAGCAGCCGCTCCATGTCCGGGCGAAGGACCACATCCTGCGGCAAGGTTGCCAGACGCTGCCGCATGTAGCGGCCGCAGCGTCCGCCATCCGGCGCGCGGCGCTCAAGCCTTCGGTTGATCTCCTGCAAGGAGATGGCCTCTGCCAATCCGGGCATGGTCAGACCCAGGACAAGCCCCACGCCCGCCAGCAGGCGGCTGGTCATGCGGCGACGGTGCGGATCGGGATCGCGGGCCGGTTTCTCCTGCATGTGCCGGTGCATGGTTTCGTGCCCCCGCCATTTGCGCCCTTCCGCCTCCTTGCCGGGATCAGACCTCGGCCGGCGCACCGTTCTCGGCGAACTGCAGACGGGCCAGACGCGCATAGAGCCCCTCCTTGGCGATGAGCTCGTCGTGCGTGCCCATGTCCACGATGCGCCCCTCCTCCATGACGATGATGCGATCGGCATTGCGCACCGTGGCCAGACGATGGGCAATGGCGAGCGTGGTGCGGCCCTTCATCAGTTCCTCCAGGGCCGCCTGCACATGGCGCTCGCTTTCCGCATCCAGCGCCGAGGTGGCCTCGTCCAGCAAAAGGATGGGCGCATTGGCCAGAATGGCGCGGGCAATGGCAATGCGCTGACGCTGGCCGCCGGAGAGATTCACGCCGCGCTCACCGAGCATGGTGTTCAGGCCATCGGGCAGCTTCTCGGCAAACTCGTCCACTCGCGCCGCCTTCACCGCAGCCATGACCTCCTCTTCGCTGGCCTGCGGGTTGCCGAAGCGGATGTTCTCCAGGATGGTGGCGGTGAAGATCACCGTCTCCTGCGGCACCAGGGCGGTGCGCGCGCGCACCGCGCGCGGGTCGGCCTCGCGGATGTTCACGCCATCGATCATCACCTTGCCCGAATCGGGATCATAAAAGCGCAGAATCAGCGAGAAGATGGTGGACTTGCCCGCGCCTGAAGGCCCCACGATGGCCACCCGCTCGCCCGGCTTGACGGTGAACGAGACGTCATCAAGCGCCTTGTGATCCGGTCGTGTGGGATAGGTGAAGGTGACGTTCTCGAACGCCAGTTCCCCCCGCGGCGGTTCGGGCAGGGGTTTCGGCGCGGGCGGCGCGGTAATCTGCGGCTTCGTGTCCAGGATCTCGGCCAGACGCTCGGCCGCACCGGCGGTGAGCTGCACCTCGCCCCAGACCTCGGAGAGCGACCCCAACGCACCGGCGGCAAAGGCGGCATAGAGCACGAACTGGCCAAGCTCGCCGCCGGTCAGGCGCCCGGCCAGCACGTCCTGTGCACCCAGCCACAGCACGGCGACGATGGAACCGAAGGCGATGAAAATGATCGCCGCGGTGAGGATCGCGCGGGCCCTCGTGCGTTCCACCGCCGCCCGAAAGGCCTCGGCCGTGGCCTCGGCAAAGCGCCGTGCCAGCCGTTCTTCCTGCCGATAGGCCTGAACCACGGCCACGGCCGGCAGCGCCTCCTGGGCCAGCGAGGCGGAGGCCGCCAGCGTGTCCTGCGCCGTGCGCGAAAGACGGCGCACACGGCGGCCATAGACCACGAGCGGCAGGATGATGAGCGGAATGGCCAGCAAGGTCAGCCCCGAAAGCTTGGGCGAGGTGACCACCATCATGATCACCGCTCCCACCAGCAGCACCAGGTTGCGCAGGGCCACCGAGGCGGTGGCTCCGAAGGCCGTCTTGATCTGGGTGGTGTCGGCCGTGAGCCGCGAGAGCACCTCGCCGGTGTGGGTCTTCTCGTAGAAGGCGGGCGAGAGCCGCAAAAGGTGGGAAAAGACATCGGCGCGCAGGTCGGCCACCACCTTCTCGCCCAGCCAGGTGACGAAATAATAGCGGGCAGCCGAGGCCAGGGCGAGTATGCCGGCCACCACCAGCATCATGGCGAAATACTGGTTGACGAATTCGGCATTTTCCGCGGAGAAGCCATGGTCGATCACCCGGCGCACGGCCAGGGGCACGGCCAGCGTCGCCCCGGCGGCCGCCAGCAGGGCCATGAGCGCCGCGAGCACCTTGCCGCGATGGCGCAATAGATAGGGCAGCAGGCGCGCCAGGGGCTTCAGGTTGCGACTCCTCGCCCGCCGCTTGGGATCGGTCACCACTGTCTCGCCGTTTGCTCCGGCCCGCTCCAGCTCCGCCGTTGCCTCGGCCTTGCCTCTGCGCATGCCGCCTCGCTCCCCTGAACCCTTCTCCGACGCATCGATCCTGCCCGCCCGGCAAGCCGATCCGGCACCCGCCCAGGATGCGTCCGGGCGAAAAATCCGCCGCCTTTATAGCGCACCGGCAAGGCCAGGCCAGAGGACAAATCGCCCGCCCCGGCCTTTTGCGAATCGCCTGTCACGGATGAGAATGCACAAGGAGTCAATGCCTGCGGGGATCACCCTTGCACAGGCGTGGAATACGGGCATAAGGCCTGCCCTGTCGCCTGACGCCTCTTGCCGGGTGTCCATGCCATGGGGAAACATGGCCATGGGACGGATGCGGGGAACATGTCCGCGACCGCCACGCCCGCATCCCGAGCAACCTGCATGCGACACGGACACGGCCATGACCGACACCGCCTCCCTCAGCGACCTTGCCGGCTGGACGGCACCCCACAACCTGGAGGCCGAGATGGCCCTGCTCGGGGCGATTCTCGCCAACAACGCGGCACTGGACCGGGTGAGCCATTTCCTCAAGGCCCATCATTTCTCCGAGGGCGTGCATGCACGCATCTACGAAGTGCTTTCGGAAATGATCTCGCGTGGGCATGTGGCCAATCCGGTCACCATCCTGCCCTATCTGCAGAACGAGGAAGCCTTCGAGGAGCTGGGCGGGGCGGCGGCCTACCTCGGCAAGCTGGCAGCCATGGCCGCACCGATCGTGGATGTGGTGGAATATGCCCGCGAGATCTACGATCTCGCCCGGCGCCGCGCGCTCATCGAAATCGGCTCGGACCTGGTGGTGGAAGCGCGCTCGCCGGACATCGACCGCTCGGTGAACGAGATCATCGAGGACACCGAGCGCGCCCTCTACGAGGTGGCGGAGGACGCCCGCTATGGTCAGGGATTCGCCACCTTCACCGAAGCCATGAAGGAGGCCATCGACATGGCCGCTGCCGCCTATCAGCGGGATGGCGGCCTTTCCGGCCTGTCCACGGGCCTGCGCGATCTGGACGAGAAACTGGGCGGACTTCAGCCCTCCGACCTGATCATCCTCGCCGCGCGTCCGGCCATGGGCAAGACGGCCCTGGCCACAACCATCGCCTATCACGTGGCCCGCAACTACCGGCCGGAAACCATGACGGACGGTTCGCTCCGCGCTGCCGATGGCGGGGTGGTGGCCTTCTTCTCGCTGGAAATGTCGGCCGAGCAGCTGGCCACCCGCATCATCTCGGCGGAGGCCGGCATCTCCTCTGCCGACATCCGTCGCGGACGGATAACGGAGGAGCAGTTCGGACGGCTCGTGGAGGTGGCGCAGGAGATCTCCTCCATTCCGCTCTACATCGACGACACCGGCGGTCTCACCATTGCCCAGGTGGCGGCCCGGGCACGCCGGATCAAGCGCCAGCACGGGCTGGGGCTCGTGGTCATCGACTATCTGCAGCTGCTCTCCGGCTCCACGCGACGGGCGCTGGAAGGCCGCGTGCAGGAACTCACCGAGATCACCACGGGGCTGAAGGCCCTGGCCAAGGAGCTGAATGTGCCCATTCTCGCGCTCTCCCAGCTTTCCCGGCAGGTGGAACAGCGCGACGACAAGCGCCCGCAGCTGGCCGACCTGCGCGAATCGGGTTCCATTGAGCAGGATGCGGACGTGGTTCTTTTCCTCTATCGCGAGGAATACTACCTCTCGCGCAAGGAGCCGCGCCCCGGCACGCCGGAACACACGGCCTGGCAGGAGGAGATGGACAGGGTGATGGGCATCGCCGAAGTCATCATCGCCAAGCAGCGCCACGGCCCCACGGGGACGGTGCTGCTGCACTTCGACCCCACGGTCACACGCTTCGCCAACCTTGCCCGGGAAGATCACCTGCCCGAACGCATGGACTGAGACTGGGGCGAACGTGAAGACACGCATCTCCAGCCCTTCCGGCAGGCTGGAAAACCTTTCTTCACGTTCGACTGAAGCGCCCCTTTTTCTCAGGCAAACACAGTGTCCTGCCGGCACACGCACCGGGGGCTTGAGGGCTGCTCACTCCTGATACATGGGCGGATCATCGTCGTGGTCCCAATGATCGTCCGGCTCGGGCGTGCGGGCCAGCTCTTCCTCCAGCTCGCGGATGTGCTCGGCGATATGGGCCCGCAGCTCGATGGCACGCTGGCGCACCTCCTCGATCTCCGTGGTATGCACGATCTCGTCGTAAAAGTCATGGATGCGCCCGAAGGCGGCCAGCGCCAGCCGAAGCCCGTGTGCAGGCTGCATGCGATAGTGGGCGCTGACGATGTCCACCGCACCGGGGCAGCTTTCGCCCAGCCAGCGCAGATCGCGAGCATAGATGCGCTGACGCCATTCCGGTCTCATGGACGCATAGATGGCAGCCGCCTGCTCCCGCCGCATTTCGGAAAGGCGCCGGAAGAGCATGGCCATGGGCACGTTGTGATGCACTTCCATCTGATGGGCCAGCGACAGCAGGCACTCGCCAGCCTCCTCCTCCACCATGTAGGCGGCAGCGAGCAGGTCCTCCAGCGACTCGATATCCGGCGCCAGCCTCTGCACCCGTTCGTTCATGACAAGGCTCCTCCCCCGGCGTTGATGCAGCCCCCTGCCGTTCTCGTTGTCTCGTTTCCGTCGCTTCACGTGTGGGGCCATGACCGCGCGTTGCATTTGGCCACGTTCAGGCCACGAAGGATTGTAGCAGGTTTTCCATGCTCCTGTCTGCCTGTCGGCCCGGCCCCAGATAGGGGGGGCGATCCCCCTTCCAGACAATGCCTGTGGACAGCGCCGGTGCCGTGGCCACCCGGGCCAGGGCTTCCGCCAGGGTCTCCGCCGGTTCGAGGGCCCCGCGCTGCACCTGATGCTTCCACTCCCGTTGATCGGGACGGAAAGTGACACAGGGGCTCAGGATCTCAACCACCGAGAAGCCGGGATGCCGCACGGCCTCCACAATGATCTCGGCCAGCCCGTTGGGATCGCCAGAAAACCCCCGGGCCACGAAATTGGCACCCGCCGTGAGCGCCAGGGCCAGGGCATTGAGCGGCTGCATGTGCGTGCCTTCCGGATAGAGATGGGTGGCGAAATCCGGCTCCGTCGTCGGCGAGGGCTGGCCCTTGGTCATGCCGTAGATGCGGTTGTCCATGACCAGCAGGGTGATGTCAGCATTGCGGCGGCAGGCATGGATGAAGTGGTTGCCGCCAATGGAATACATGTCACCGTCACCACCGGCGGCAAAGACCACAAGTTGCGGATTGGCCAGCTTCACGCCGATGGCCGTGGGCAGGGCGCGGCCATGCAGGCCGTGCAGTCCGTAGGCATTCACGTAGGCCGGAAAGCGTGCCGCACAGCCAATACCCGAGACCACCACCACCTCCTCCGGTCTGCAGCCCAGGCGAACCATGGCCTTGGTGAAGGCCGAGAGCACGCCGAAATCGCCACAGCCCGGGCACCAGATGGGCTTGATGCCGCTCTTGAAGTCGGCCGGCTTGAGAATCCCGGTCATCGTGTCAGCACCTCCGTCTCACTGCTGCCCGTGCCTGCCGCCCCCGCCGGGCCCGAGGCCGCCTTCCGGCCCCCGCTGCCTTCCGTCTCGCCGTTGCCCGCCGTGGTGCCGTTGCCCATCAGGGCGGCCAGCACCGCCTCGCGCACCTCGCGCGCGGAGATGGCCCGCGGCCCGGCATGATGCAGCGGCACCAGTCGCGCCGGGATGTCGTAATGGGCACGCAGATAATGCAGAAACTGACCGGAATGGCTGTTTTCCGCCACGATGACCGTGTGCACGCCGGTCAGGGCCGTGGCCAGTCTCTCCGGCTGCGGCGGTGACAGCAACCGCAGGATCAGCCGGCGGAAGTGCACACCCTGCGCGCCCAGATCGCGCGCCGCCTCACGCACCGCGCCGGCGGTGGAGCCCCAGGTGACGACGGCCACCTCGCCCTCGCCGGCGATCTCGGCCCAGAAGTCGCCATAGTCGTGATCGGCCAGCTTGCGCGCCCGCTTCTCCAGCATGGCGGCATGATCCTCCAGCCGCGAGGAGGGCACGGCCCGCTCGTCATGCTCCAGACCATCGGCCGTATACATGCAGCCCGGCGTGCCCGGCAGCGCCATGGGCGACACACCATCCGCCGCGAGCCGATAGCGGGCGTAGGTGTTCGGCTCGCATGGCTCCTGCACCTTGCGCGCTGCCTTCCATTCGGGCAGGGGCAGCGGTTCGGTGATGGCCTTCATCTGGGCCATCTTCTGGTCCGAGAGCACGATGGCCGGGCTCTGCAGCTTCTCCGCCAGATGCACGGCCCAGGCCGTGGTGGCCAGGCAGTCGGCGGCAGACGTGGGCGCGATCACCAGATGCGGCGCCTCGCCATGCAGGCCGCACAGGGCGATGTTCAGATCCGTCTGTTCCGACTTGGTGGGAATGCCGGTGGAGGGGCCGCCACGCTGCACGTCGATCACCACCACGGGAATCTCGGCAGCCACGGCCAGGCCCAGCCCCTCCATCATGAGCGCCAGACCGGGGCCGGATGTGGCCGTGAGTGCAGGCGTGCCGGCAAAGCTGGCGCCGATGATCATGTTGATGGAAGCGAGCTCGTCCTCGGCCTGCACCAGCATGCCGCCGGCTCCGGCCAGGGCCGGGGTCATCCATTCCAGCAGGTCGCTGGCCGGCGTGATGGGATAGGCGGCCACGAACCGCACACCCGCAGTCAACGCCCCCAGGCCGGCCATCTGGTTGCCGGAGATGATCCAGCGCTCGCCCTTGCCCATGGGCGGCGGTGCGAGCGGGCAGGCATGATTGGCCATACGTTCGTGAAAGAGACGCTGGCCGGCCTCCAGCGCGGCCAGCGCGCTGTCGAGAATGGCCTCGCCCTTGGCCTTGAAACGCCGGCGCACCGCATGCTCCAGCGAATCGGCCGGCATGCCCAGCATTTCACCGATGAGGCCCGTGGCGACCATGTTGGCCCGGCCTTTCGCGGCCTTTGCCACCTCCTGCAATGGCAGGCGCAACACCGGCCCGGCATGGCCGGCATAGACCGCGGGCAGGTCGCCGGCCTCCTCGTCCATGAGAATCACCGCGTGCGGCGAAAGCGTGACCTCCGCGGCAAACCGGTCGAAGTTGCGCCAGTCGATGGCGAGGATCATGTCAAAGGCATCCGCATGGGCTTCCACCGGATGGCTGGCGATACGCACCATGGCCACCGCCTCGCCTCCGCGGATCTGCGGGCCCACGGAACGGGTCTGCAGCCCGTGCCAGCCCGCATGGGCCGCCGCCGCCAGCAGCACCTCGCCGGCGGTGATCACGCCGGCACCGCCGGAGCCGCAGACAGCCACCGAAACGCTGTCCTTCCTGTCTTGCGTGGATGTCATGGCCATGCCTCCATGGCGGGTGATTGCGCGGGCCGGCCGAAAGAGGGAAGGATGCTCCTGGCCTGTGAATCACGAGCCGGATGCGATGCCCGCCTGCGCCCTGCCCCCGTTCCTGCCGGTTTGCGCGCATGATTGGCCAGCGCCCGTGCGGGCGCATTGGCCTTGGTCAAACATGGAGATTAGAGCCGCAAAAGTCTTGCCGCCATGTGAAAAAGGGCGAAGAGGACAAAGGCCGCGAGCACAATGGCCGGTCCCGTGGGCAGGTCCCACGTCCAGGCGGCCCCCAGCCCCAGGATCACGGCGAGAGCGCCCGTGAGCGTGGCCAGGCCGGCCATGCGTTCCGGGGTGGTGGCGAGGGCACGGGCGGCCGCCGCCGGGATCACGAGCAGGGCCGTGAACAGAAGCGCCCCGACCAATGGCAGCGCCATGGCCAGGGCCACGGCCAGCAGCAGGGCATGGGCGAGCTGCGCCCGCCGCGTGGCCAGGCCTTCTGCCAGGGCGATCTCCTCGCTCATGGTGAGCGCCAGCAAGGGGGTCCACAGCCGGGCCATGACCATCAGCACCAGCACGGCCATTCCTGCTGCCAGCCAGGCCTCGCGGACGGAAACAGCCAGCAGGTCGCCAAACAGCAGCCCCATGAGATTCACCTGCGGGCGCAGCCACACGGCCAGCACGACAAGGCCTGCCGCCAGGGCGGCATGGGAGAGGATGCCGATGAGCGCATCCGCCGGCAGCATCCGACCGGGGCGCAACAGATGCAGGGCCACGGTCACCACGATTCCCACGGCCAGCACCCCGAGCGGCAGCATGACGTCCAGCAGCACCGCCAGCACCGCTCCCAGCAGGGCGGCGTGGGCCAGGGCATCGCCGAAATAGGACAGCCGCCGCCACACCACGAACACGCCCAGCGGCCCGGCCATGGCCGCCACCGCCAGACCCGCGAGCAACGCCTGACGCATGAAGGGCTCGGCCAGCCAGGACAGCATGGATGGCATCATCCCTTGCCTCCCCCCTGGTCCATTCCCGTCTTCGGCATGGTCGGCGACAGGGGGCAGACGTGCCCGTCGGCGCCATGCACATGGTCGTGATCATGCAGATAGGCTGCCCGGTGTGCGAGGGCCGTCGGGCCGAAGACCTCGGCAAAGGCCGGGGCTGCGCTCACCTGCTGCGGCGTGCCCTGGCAGCAGACATGGTGGTTGATGCACACCACGTGATCCGTGCCCGCCATGACGAAATGCAGATCGTGCGAAACCATGAGGATGCCACAGCCGAGTTCCTCCTTGAGGCTGCGGATCAGCTCGTAGAGAGCGGCCTCGCCCGCAATGTCCACACCCTGGGCCGGCTCGTCCAGCACCAGCAGGTCCGGTCGCCGCAGGATGGCGCGGGCCATGAGCACCCGCTGCAGTTCACCCCCCGAGAGCGCCGCCACGGCACGGGGAGCGAGATGGGGCACGCCGGTGCGTTGCAGGGCCTTGCCGATTTCCGTTGCGCCTGCCTGCGTGCCCAGACGCAGCAGACGCGAGACGGTCAGCGGCAGGGTGGAATCGGGACGAAAGCGCTGGGGCACATAGGCCACACGCAGGCCTGCGCACACCACGCGCCGCCCTTCCGCCAGCGGCAGGATGCCGAGAGCGGCACGCACCGTGGTCGTCTTGCCGCCACCGTTGGGACCGATGAGCGTGACGATCTCGCCCCGATGCACGGCAAGATCGATGTGGCGCACGATCCAGCGCCCATCCGCCCCCCTGACACCGGCATCGACAAGCGTCAGCAACCGCTCGCCATGTCCTTTTCGCGAACGGTCCTCTGCCGCATCCCCTGCTGCGGAAAAGGCAGCGGAAACGGCCTGTGCACAGGTCGTCATGTCCTCGGCGGACTGCGTCGCCTTGTCGCGTGCCGGGCTGTCTTCGGCCATGGACCCATCCTGTCTGCCATGTCACCATCGGGCCGGTGCAAGATCCATCGGTGCAGCTTATATGGCACGACAGGACGGGAATTGCAGCCTGCCGGACCGCTCACGATCCTGATACTTTCCGGTCCGATGGCAATTCCCGCCAATCGGGGCAGGAGAGAACAGCCATGGGATACAGGCATGCGGCATGCCTGGTGGCAAGGCTGCGAGAAACGGCCCGGCATCTGCGGGCCCTGTCTCTCGCGGTTCTCCTCCTGACAGTGACGGCAGACGGATCGGCCCTGGCGAAATCCCTGCAGGTGGTGACGGACATTCGTCCCGTGCAGGCCCTGATCGCCGCCCTGGTCGAGGGCACGGCGACCGAGGTCAGGCTCCTGTTTCAGGGCGGGGACGATCCGCATCATGTCGCCTTGCGCCCCTCGCAGATGCGCCATCTGGTGCAGGCCGACCTCGTCTTCATCATCAGCCGGGAGATGACCCCGCCCCTGGACCGCCTGGCTCGCAGCGGCCGCGTGAACCGTCTGATCGAACTGGCACGGGCAGACGGCCTGACACTGCTGCCACGGCGGCGGCTGGACCCGCCGGGCATTCAGGGTCCGGCACCGAGAGGCATCGACTGGCACGTGTGGACCGATCCGCAGAACGTGATCCTCATGGCCCGGGCTGCCGCCCGAGCTCTTGCCGAGACCGATCCCGCCCAAGCCGCCCGCCATGCCGCCAATCTTTCACGGCTGGAAGCCACATTGCGCAGGGCGGACAGCGACCTGGACCAACGCCTGTCCCCCCTTGCCGGCAGGGCCTTCCTGCTGGTGCACGACGCCACGCAGTATCTGGAACGGCGCCTTGGCCTGAAACCCCTTGCCGTCGTGCAACCGGATCACGAGACCGCGCCCGGACCGCGGCGAATGGCGGCGCTGCAGCGGCTGGTGCAGACCCATCCCGGGCTGTGCATTCTCTCGCCGCCGGGCGGCGCCCTGCGCTGGGCCCGGCGCCTGGCCGAGGGCGGCCACGTCCGGGTAGGCGTGATCGACGTGCTCGGCATCCGGCTGGATGCAGAGGCCGGCGGCCTGGAATTCTGGCCGACCTATTTCGCCTCCCTGGCCGATACCTACGAGACCTGTCTTGGCCCTGCACCCGACAAGAGGCCATGACGGCCAAACCGATTGACGACCTCATCGGGCAGGCGCACAAAAGGCCGGACACGACAGCACACGAAAGGGACGAGACCCGGTGCCCGAAACATGCAGAAGATCCGTGCACATCGCTTCCGGCCCGTGGCAGATGCCTATCGCATCCTGTTCGTGGTGGGCATGCTGCTGTTGCTGCTAGCCCTCTTCATGCTGCCGCCCCTGCTGGCGGATCTGCGCGCCCGCAATCCCGACTGGCAGGTCTTTGCCGCCTCGGCCCTGTTCACCGGTTTTGCCGGGCTGATGATGCTGCTGGTCTCGCGCGATGCCTGGTCGCCCCGCATGCGCGTGCGCGAGGGATTTCTGCTCACCGTGACCAGCTGGCTGACCGTCTCCCTCTTCGCGGCACTGCCCTTCATGCTGATCGACAGCCCCCTGTCGCCAGTGGATGCCTGGTTCGAGGCCGTCTCGGGACTCACCACCACCGGCTCCACCGTCATGAGCGGGCTTGACAGCCTGCCACCCGGGATTCTCCTGTGGCGATCGCTGACCCAGTGGATCGGCGGCATCGGCATCGTCGTCATGGCCATGATCATGCTGCCCTTCCTGCGCATCGGCGGCATGCAGCTGTTCCAGACCGAAAGTTCCGACACCTCCGACAAGCTGTTGCCGCAGGCGCGGCACTTCATCGGCTGGATGGCTGCCGTCTACATGCTGCTCACGGCAGCCTGCGCCCTCGTGTATCGACTGCTGGGCATGGGCAATTTCGACGCCCTCAACCATGCGCTCACCACCATCTCCACCGGCGGCTTCTCCACCCATGACGCCTCCATGGGCCATTTCCGCAACCCGGCCATCCACTGGGCGGCCACGGTGTTCATGCTGGCCTCCTCCCTGCCGCTGGTGCTCTACGTGCGCCTGATCCGCGAAGGCCAGCCGGACGTCTTTCGCGATCAGCAGGTCATCGGCTTTCTGCGCATCACCGCCTTCTTCGTCCTGGCGATCGTGTGGTGGCGCATCCTCGTGCGGCATGAGCCGGCCATGCAGGCCGTCACCGAGACGGCCTTCAACGTGGCCGCCGTCATCTCCACCACGGGCTATGCCCTGGGCGATTTCACCACCTGGGGCACGCTGGCCGTTACGGCCTTCTTCGCGCTCATGTTCCTGGGGGGCTGTACCGGTTCCACTGCCGGCGGCATGAAGGTGTTCCGTCTGCAGATCATGATGCTGGCCATTCGTGCCCACCTGCACCGGCTCTCGCGTCCGCACCGGGTGGTGCCCCTGGCCTGGCAGGGCCGAACCGTCTCGCAGGAGATCGTGATCTCCGTCTTCGCCTTCGTCTCGGCCCTGTTCGCCACGGTGCTGCTGATCGCCGTGCTGGTGGCCGCGACGGGCGTGGATTTCGTCACGGCCCTTTCCGCTGCCGTCACGGCCGTCACCAACGTCGGCCCCGGTCTGGGTCCGATCATTGGTCCGGCGGGCAACTTCGCCACCCTGCCCGATGTCGCCAAGCTGCTGCTGGGCAGCGGCATGCTGATGGGAAGGCTGGAGTTCTTTACCGTTCTCGTTGTCCTCTCGCCCGATTTCTGGCAGTGACCAGGAAGGGAATGGCGGTGCCGTGATCGGCACGCCCGGAACGAAGCGGCATGGACACGCACATTCACATCAACGGTGAGGACATTCCGCTCATCATGCGCCGCAGTGCGCGGGCGCGGCGCATCTCCCTGCGCCTGGCACGGCGCCGACGGGCGGTGGAGCTGGTGGTGCCCGAGGGGGTGCCGCTGGCACAGGCGCTGGCCTTTGTCAGCCGCCAGCGCACCTGGCTGGCCCGACGCCTGGCGGAGGTGCCAGCGCCGGTGCCCTTTGCCCATGGCGTGACCATCCCCTTTCGCGGCGAACCGCATCTCGTCGTGCATGTGCCGCATCATCGCGGCACCGTCTGGCGGGACACGGATGCCACCGGCGCGGCCCGCCTGTGCGTGGCCGGTGATGCCCGGCACCTGCCGCGCCGCCTCGGCGACTGGCTGAAGGAACAGGCCCGCCACGATCTGCTGATCGCCTGTCGTCACTATGCGCGGGCCATGGATCTCTCCTTCCGTCGCCTCGCCGTGCGTGATCAGACCAGTCGCTGGGGCTCCTGCTCGACCAAGGGCACACTCTCCTTCTCCTGGCGGCTGATCCTTGCCCCGCCTTTCGTGCTGGACTATCTGGCCGCCCACGAGGTGGCGCATCTGCAGCACATGAATCATTCCCCCGCCTTCTGGCAGCTCGTGCGCGCCCATTGTCCGCATGTGGATGCCGCCGAGGACTGGCTGAAGCGCGAAGGGCGCGGCCTGCATCGCTGGGGAGCCGAGGCATGACTGCGCCTTGCCCCGTACCCCATGGCCGAAAGGGAACGGGCCGATATCCGATCGTGCACATCATGCTTCTTTGGCTTGCCTTTTTCCTTCCGACGCTGCTAGCGGAAGCGGCCATGAGCGCGAGCACGCTGAACATCACGCCGCGCCCGATCGCCTTGCGGCTGCACCGGATCGCCTTTGCCGACCTGCCTGGCTGGGCAGAGGCCGATCATACCGCGGCCCTTGCCGCCTTTCGCCGCTCCTGCCAGGTGATCGAGCAGAAGGGGCTGGTCAAGCCCTCGCGGTTCGGCGGACGACGGGAAGACTGGCTGCCCGCCTGCCGCGCGGCCCGCAAGGTGCCGCCGGGAAAGCGGGCGGCACGGCTGTTCTTCGAAGAGCACTTCCTGCCGGTCTCGCCACAGCCCACACGGCGGCCCGCCGGCCTCTTCACCGGCTACTACGAACCGGAGGTGGAAGGCTGCCTGAAGCCTTCCCCCGACTGTCCCTGGCCCGTGCATGCCCGCCCCGACGACCTGGTGCGCCTCACGCCGGCCGAACAGCGGCGTCTGGGCCTCGTCTTCGGTCGTCGCACGAAGGAAGGCGTGAAACCCTATTTCACCCGCCGCGAGATCGATGAAGGCGCACTGGATGGTCGCGGGCTGGAGATCGTCTGGCTGAAATCGCTGGCCGACCGCTTCTTTCTGCAGATCCAGGGATCCGGGCGCGTGCGCCTCAAGGAGGGCGGCGTGCTGCGGCTGGCCTATGCCGGCAAGAATGGCCGCCCCTACGTGCCCGTGGGCCGGGTGCTGGTGGAGCGTGGAGAGATCGCGCGCGAGGAGATGTCCATGCAGGCCATTCGCCGCTGGCTGGCCGAACATCCCGACCAGGCGCAGGCCCTGCTGTGGGAGAACCCTTCATACGTCTTCTTCCGCGTGGTGGCGCTGCCCGATCCCCGCCTTGGCGCCTATGGGGCGCAAGGCGTGCAGCTCGCTCCTCTCGTCTCGCTGGCCATCGACTGGCGCTTCTGGCCCTACGGCGCACCGGTGTGGCTGGAAACCACCGTGCCCGCCGCCACGGGCAGGGGGGACGTGCCCTTCCGTCGCCTCATGGTGGCGCAGGATACCGGCACGGCCATTCGCGGCGTGGTGCGTGGCGACATCTTCTTCGGTTTCGGCAAGGCGGCCGCGGCCCGTGCCGGACGCATGCAGGCCAGGGGGTTCATGGCCGTGCTCCTGCCCCGTGCCCTGGCCCGACGTCTTGCGCGGTAGCATCCACCGGCCTTCAAGGGGAATGCAAGCCGGGCCGGATCCTGTTCCCCCTTCCCCGAAACCTGGCCCATTTTTCATTGGCTGCTGCATCTTGTCGCGCTATGCTGGGCATGCCGGCACGCCGAGGTCCTTCCCTGCCGGTCTTCCCGCCTTTCCGGCAGCGATTGGTGATTCCGCCATGTCCCGAGCCCCGTCTTGCGCACCGCTCGACCAGCTGCAAAAACGGCTGAAGACGGCGCATGCCGATGCCTCCCTGCGCACGCTGGCCAGGATCCTGTTCGACACCGCCCAGACGGAGGATCTCGCCCGCCTGGGGGTGAATGACCTGGAGTGGCTGCTCAAGGAAGCCCATGCCCTGCTGGTCCGTCGCCTGCCCGGGCGGGTGCGGGTGGAAGTGATCGATCCCGACATTCCCTCGCTGGCGCTGTCGCGGGTGAGCATCCTGCAGACGCTCAGCGACAACATGCCGTTCCTGGTGGATTCCCTGCTCGGCTATCTGGCCGAACAGGGGCTTCAGATCCGCCTGCTGCTGCATCCCGTGCTGCATGTGATGCGGGATGTGGACGGCAAGCTCCTCGAGCTCTCGCCGGCACCGAAAGATGGGGCCCCGCTGCGGGCCGAGAGCCTCATCCACGTGCATCTGCCGCGCCTGACGACAGACGAGAAGGCGCGCCTGAAGGCGGATGTGGAAAGCATCTTTGCCCATGTGCGGGCTGCCGTTCTCGACTGGCCGGCCATGCGCCAGAAGGTGGCCGACATCATCGACAGCTACCAGACGGCACCGCCTCCCATGCCGGTGGAAGACCTCACGGAGGTCATCGCCTTCCTGCAGTGGCTGCTGGCAGACAATTTCGTCTTTCTCGGTGCGCGCGACTTCGTCATGGACAGTCAGGGCCTCAAGCCGGCGAAGGAGAGCGGACTGGGCATCCTGCGCCTGAGCGCCACCGACGGCGATGCCCAGCGGGCCGATCGTGCCGTGGAAATGGCCGACGGCATCATCTGCCGCCCCGAGGCCCGGCGCGCGCCCCTGCTCATCACCAAATCGGCGGAGACCTCCCGTGTCCATCGCCGCGTGCCCATGGACCTCATCATCATCAAGCGTTTCGATGCCGCCGCCAACGTGACGGGCGAGCTGCGCCTGCTGGGTCTCTTCGCCTCGTCGGCCTATGTGCGCGCGGCCCGCGACATCCCCCTGTTGCGGCGCAAGATCGGCGCGGTGATGCGTCATTCCGGCCTCGATCCGGAAAACCATCTGGGCAAGGTGCTGCTGAACATCCTGGAAACCTTTCCACGCGACGAGCTCTTCGAGCTGGACGTGGAGACCCTCGCCCGCATCGCGCTGGGCATCCTGCGTCTGGAGGAACGCCCGCAACCGCGCGTCTTCATCTGGCGCGGCTGCTCGGCGCGTTTTGCCTCCGCCTTTGCCTTCATCCCGCGTGACCGCTTCAACTCGCAGGTGCGCGAGCGCGTGGGCGAAGTGCTGGAAACAGCGCTGTCCGCCCGGGTCATCGGCTTCCGGCCCCAGTTTCCGGACGGCGTGATGGTGCGGGTCCACTTCCGCCTGGAGCTGCTGGATCCGGCCATGGACATCACGGTCGCAGACATGGAGAGCCTGAACGCCCGCGTGGCCGAAGTGGTGCGCACCTGGGAAGACCGCCTGGAGGAGGCCATGCGCACGCGGTGGGGCGAGGCGCGGGCGGAGACGCTGCTGCCCTTATACCGCAACGCCTTCTCGCAGGCCTATCAGGAGGCCTTCGAGCCAGCCACGTCGCTGCACGACATCGCGGTCATCGAGTCCCTGAAGGAAGGGCAGGACGTGGCCGTCTCGCTCTATCGTGCCGATGGCGATGCGGCCGATGTGGTGCGGCTGAAGCTCTATCACTTCGACTCGGCCGTGCCGCTTTCGGTGCGTGTGCCCATTCTCTCCAACGCCGGATTCGTGGCCATCGAGGAGCGCACCTTCACGGTCCTGCGTGGCCGCCACCACGATGAGGCGCGGGAGATCTACATCCACGAGATGGTGCTGCAGTCGGGCGATGGCGAACCGCTGGACCTTCAGCGTCTGCGGCCGCTGCTGGAGGCGGGCTTTCTCGCCATCTGGAACCGGCTGGCAGAGAACGACGCCTTCAATGCCCTCATGCTCAAGGCCGGGCTGGACTGGCGGCAGGTGAGCGTGTTGCGGGCGCTGGCCGCGTGGATGCGGCAGGGCGGGGCCCCCTATTCCAGCACCTACGTGGCCATGACCCTGCGCCGCCATCCGCAACTTGCCCGCACCCTGTGGCAGATCTTCGAGACGCTTTTCCGCCCCGGTCGTGCCCGTGTGGACACCCGCCGGCGCAAGGCCCGTCAGCTGCGCGAGGCCGTGCGCAAGGCCCTGGCCGATGTGCAGTCCCTGGACGAGGACCGCATCTTCCGCATGTATCTCGCCGCACTGTTCGCCATGCGCCGGACCAACTTCTGGCAGAACCGGACGGCGGAAGGACGCCCGGCACCGCTGGCCTTCAAGTTCGCCGCGCAGGAGGTGGAATTCCTGCCCGAGCCCCGCCCCTGGGCGGAGATCTACGTGCATGCACCGGACGTGGCCGGCGTGCACCTGCGCGGCGGGCCCATCGCCCGCGGCGGCATCCGCTGGTCCGACCGCCTGCAGGACTTCCGCACCGAGATCCTGGGCCTGGCAAAGGCGCAGACGGTGAAGAACGCCGTCATCGTGCCCGTGGGCGCCAAGGGGGGATTCGTGGTGCGCGAACCGGCCGCCGGCATGGACCGCGAAACCTGGGCCGAAGCGGGCCGCCGCGCCTATCGCCGTTTCATCTCCGTTCTGCTGGACATCACCGACAACATCGTGGACGGTCGCGTGGTGCCGCCCGAGCGGGTAGTGCGTCACGACGACGACGACCCCTATCTCGTGGTGGCGGCCGACAAGGGCACGGCCACCTTCTCCGATCTCGCCAACGAGATCGCCACCGACCATGGCTTCTGGCTGGACGATGCCTTTGCCTCCGGCGGCTCCGCCGGCTATGACCACAAGAAGATGGGCATCACCGCCCGCGGCGCCTGGGAAGCCGTGAAACGCCATTTCCGCGAGATGGATATCGACATCGAGCGCCAGCCCATCTCCGTCATCGGCGTGGGCGACATGTCGGGCGACGTCTTCGGCAACGGCATGCTGCTGTCGAAGACCATCCGACTGATTGCCGCCTTCGACCATCGTGACATCTTCATCGACCCGGATCCCGATCCCGTCGTGGCCTGGCGCGAACGCCGGCGCCTCTTCGAGAAACCGCGCTCCAGCTGGCAGGACTACGACCGCAAGAAGATCTCCAGGGGAGGTGGCGTCTTCTCGCGCAAGGCCAAGTCCATTCCGCTCTCGGACGAGATCCGCCGGATGCTGGACATCGAGGCCCGCGAGGTCACGCCGGACGCGCTCATCCGTGCCGTGCTGAAGACCCCGGCCGACCTGCTGTGGCTGGGCGGCATCGGCACCTATGTGCGGGCCACCACGGAGCGCGATTCGGATGTGGGCGACCCGGCCAACGATCACTTGCGCATCACGGCGCCGGAGCTGAGGGTGAAGGTGGTGGGCGAGGGCGCCAACCTGGGGCTCACCCAGAAGGCGCGCATCGAGTATGCGCTGCTCGGCGGGCGCATCAACATGGATGCCATCGACAATTCCGCCGGCGTCAACACCTCCGACGTGGAGGTGAACATGAAGATCGCCCTGCGCACCGCCGAGATGTCGGGACGTCTTGCACGCCCCGAGCGCAACCGTCTGCTGGCGGCGATGGAAGAGGACGTGGCGGCGCTGGTGCTGCGCAACAACTATCTGCAGACACTGTGCATTTCCATGAGCCAGGCGCGCGGCGAGCGCGAAACGGGCGATCTCGTGCGCCTCATGCAGTCGCTGGAGCGGCGTGGCGCGCTGAACCGCCGGCTGGAGGACCTGCCGGACGAGGCCACGCTGGCCGAACGCAGCGCCCGCGGCCAGGGCTTCACGCGGCCGGAGATCGCCGTGCTCATGTCCTTTGCCAAGATCGTGCTCTTCGACGATCTGCTGGCGAGTGGCATCGTGGACGATCCCTGGCACGAGCGCACGCTCCTGGCCTACTTCCCGCAGCCGATGCAGAACCGCTTTGCCGAGGCGATCCGCAATCACCGCCTGCGTCGCGAAATCATTGCCAACCGGCTTGGCAATGCCATGATCAATCACGGCGGACCAGCCTTCGTCTCGCGTCTCCAGGAACAGACGGGGCGCAGCATCGCCGAGATTGCGGCGGCCTTTACCCTGGCCGAGACCACCTTGCGCCTGCCGGAGGTGCGCGCGCGCATCGACCGGCTGGACGGCCGCATTGCCGGCGAGAAACAACTCTCGTTCTATCTGGTCGTGCAGCGGACCCTGCGCCATGCCGCCGGCTGGTACCTGCGCAACGAGACCCTGCCCGGCGACCTGGGCCGGCTGGTAGAGGCCTATGCAGCGGATCTGGCCCGTTTCGAGGCCATCCTGAAGGCGGTGGCCACCCCCCATGCCCGCATGCGCCTGCGCGTGCGGCGGGAGGAGTTTGCCGCCGCCGGCGCGCCGGAGGCCCTGGCACGGCGGCTGGCGCGCCTGCCCTATCTGCTGCGGGGGCTGGATATCATCGCCATCTCCCGTGCCGCCGGGGCATCGCTGGAAGACGCCGCCCGCCTCTACTTCCTGGCCGGGCACGAGCTGCGCATCAGCCCGCTGATGATGGCGGCCCGGCACCTGCCGGCACACGATCACCACGAGCGCCTTGCCGCCGCTCAGCTGGCCGAGCGCCTCTCCAGCATTCATCGGGCGCTGGCCATTGCCATGCTTCGCCTGGCTCCCGGCGAGGATGGCCTGCGTCAATGGCAAATCCGCCACGACCAGGCCGTGGCGCGGGCCCTGCGCATGCTGGACGACATCATGGGCAGCAGCCCCATGACCCTGGCCCGCCTGGCCCTGGCCGTGAGCGTGCTGGACGAGATGGCCGAGGCGACACGCCTGCCGTGTCCCGGCGAGGACGCCAGTGCCGAAAAGACCTCGCCCGCAGGCAGCGTCTCCTGAATTGCGCTCATGCCGGACCTGACGGGCCTCAGGTCTCTTTCCGCGTGGCATGGAGGGAGCCGGCCACGATCAGCCCGATGCCCAGCCAGGTGAGGAGATCCGGCCATTCACCAAAGACCAGCCAGCCGGCCAGAACGCCCCACGGCACGATGGAATAGCGCCACGCGCTCGTGGCTGAAAGCGGCGCCAGGCGCACCACGATCACGATCAGCACATAGGCCGCGCCCAGAAAGATGGCGGCCGCGGCCAGCAGCAGCCATTGTCCGGCAGTCGGGAGGGCGGGCGCGCCCCCCGTCTGCCACAGCCACAGGGGCAAGGCCAGGATCTGGATGAACAGCACGTTGGAGAGCGCCACCGCCAGAGAGGACGCCCCGGCCGGCAACTCACGCGTGGCAATGTCGCGCCCCGCCACGCCAAGCATGGCGAGAAGGGCCGAAAGGGCCCAGGGGTTGAATCCCTCCGGTCCCGGTCGGACAACGAGCAGTGCGCCGGTGAAACCAATGGCCACAGCCAGCCCGTCGCGCGCACTCACCCGCTCGCCCAGCCGCCAGGCCGCCAGTGGCAGGATCACCAGCGGCGAGAGATTCATGATGGCCAACACGTTGGCGATGGGCATGTGCAGCAGCGCAAAGAGATAGAAATAGGTCACCATGGTGTCCCATGCGGCGCGCTGCAACACGGTGCGCTGGAATATCCAGCGGAAGGCACCGGGCCCGTGTCCCGGCAACAGGAGCAGCAGCAGCACCATCCCGGCGATCACCATGAGTCCGCGCAGGGTGATGATGCCGCCCAGAGGCAGTGCCTCGCCCAGATATTTCACCAGGGCATCGTTGGCCACGTAGAGCGCCATGGTGAGAACCATGAGCCCGCGTGCGAGCCCTTGCCGCCAGGCCTTGTGACCACAGATCTCACGCACGGGTGGGGCGGGGGGCATGGTCTGTTCTCCGGTTCTTCGCCGGTGGGACCTTGAAGCGACCGGCCACCATGACGACGTCAGAATGGCAAAGGTGGCGGGCGAACGAAGCTTGACGGCCGGGCCCATACTCGCACGGAACACGGCCATGAGAACACGCAACGGCAGACGCCCGCTTCCAGGGGAGCATGAACGGATTCTCCTTCCGGGTCTTCCTTTCCTGTGCGTCCGGATCCTACTGGGGCGCCCGCCAACAGGCCATATCGACGGGATCTGGAACAGATGCGCCGGGTGGTGGAACAGGATCGTTCGCCCTCGGGGGCCTTCCGCCGGTACCTGATCCGGCAGCAGCTGCGCATGTTGCGGACGGCGGCCCGGCGCAACCGCCGGGATGACGGCCGTTTCGGCAATCACCGGGATGATTTCGACGAGCCGACGGAAGGTTTCCGCGACAAGGACGGGAACGGCGTCGGCGAAACGCCCCGTCGCATCGCCTGCGGCCATCAGCGTGACCGACATCCCCTTGCGCGGCCGCCTGCTCGGCCCCAGTGCGAGAGACGCTGACGGGCCCGAACGCCGCGCATTGGCCGGCATGTCATCAATGTCCCTTCCGGCCTGCCCAACCTCCTGATCCGGATTGCATTCGCCTAGCCAAACAATGGTATTGTCACCTGACCGGCAGGGGGCTAAAACGCGGCAAGGCCGGTCGCATCCGTCGCGGCCCTTGCGGAAAAGGGCCGCAGGGTGGCTGGCATGCGCAATTCTCCGGTCGGCATCAACCGCACTGTCTCCTGAAAAACGCAAGGGGGATCCCGCCGTGGAGTACTTTCTGCAGCAGCTCATCAACGGGCTGACGCTCGGCTCGATCTATGGCCTGATCGCCATCGGCTACACCATGGTCTATGGCATCATCGGCATGATCAACTTCGCCCATGGCGACATCTTCA
>CAZNLW010000010.1:0-28044 GCA_964574205.1 uncultured Rhizobiaceae bacterium
AGGAAGCGCCAATGACGAAAAATCGCCATTGGCGCTTCTCTTGGCCAATATTCATCAAAATGGCAAAATGACAAATCGTTGCAGTGGAAGCTGTCAGGTTGTCCAGGGCAGCCCCAACTTTTCTTCACGTTCCACTGAATCGCAAGAGGCAGGATTCCGCCACGCAGCACGCCTGATCACGTGGCGTTTCCTTCCCCGGCACAGGGCCGTCCGTATCCAGGGGGCCTTGACGGGCGGATGAAACCTAGCCGAGGCCCAGGCTTTTCAGCTTTCGGTGCAGGGCGGAGCGTTCCATGCCGATGGCCTGGGCCGTGCGCGAGATATTGCCGGAGAAGCGGGCCAGCTGCGCCTGCAGATAGGCGCGCTCGAAGGCCTCCCGCGCCTCTCGCAGCGGCAGGGTCATGACCTTCTCCAGGTCAAATTCGTCCTTCCCGTCGCCATCTGGAGGCGTGTCCTTCGGCAGCATCTCGGGCGTGATCACGTCCGGCCCGTCGGCGCAGAGAATCATCAGCCGCTCGATGTAGTTGCGCAGCTGGCGCACGTTTCCGGGCCAGTCGCGGGCCTGCAGCAGCGCCAGGGCCTCTTCCGACAGCCGTTTCGGCGGCTGGCCGGACTGGCGCGAATACTGCTCGATGAAATGGTTGACGAGCGCCGGGATGTCGTCCCGCCGTTCCGCCAGCGAAGGCACGCGGATGGGCACCACGGCCAGGCGGTGATAGAGATCGGAGCGGAATTGCTGGGCCTCGATCAGCGCCCCCAGATCGCGGGCCGTGGAGGACACGATGCGCACATCCACCCTGACCGGCCGGTCGCCCCCCACGCGGGTGAAGGTCTGGTCCACCAGCACGCGCAGCACCTTGCCCTGGGTCTCCGGTGGCATGTCGGCCACCTCGTCGATGAACAGGGTGCCGCCGTGCGCCGCCTCCAGCGCGCCCACCACCCGTCGGGCACCATTGCCGCCCTCGGTACCGAAAAGGGCCTCCTCCATGCGTTCCGGGGCCAGCGTGGCCGCCTGCAGCACGATGAAGGGCCCATCGCGCCGCTGCGACCACTCGTGAAGCTGACGTGCCGCCAGTTCCTTGCCCGCCCCCATGGGGCCGCTGATGAGCACGCGGGAGTTGGTGGGCGCGATCTTCTTCAGCTCCGCCTTCAGGCGTCGCATGGCGGGGGAATCGCCCACCATGGCCACCGTCGCGCCGGCCCGTGTCTTCAGCTCCACGTTTTCCCGTTTCAGGCGCGAGGCTTCCAGCGCCCGCTCCACCACCAGCACGAGGCGCGAGGCCTTGAAAGGCTTCTCGATGTAGTCATAGGCCCCCTTCTTGATGGCGGCCACGGCCGTCTCGATGTTGCCATGCCCGGAGATGATGATCACCGGCAGGTCCGGATGCTGCTGTCTGATCACGTCCAGCAGTTCCAGACCATCCATCGGCGAGCCTTGCAGCCAGATGTCGAGGATCACCAGGGCCGGCAGGCGGGCGCGGATTTCCTCCAGCGCCGAGGTGCTGTCATGCGCAAGGCGTGGCTCGTAGCCCTCGTCCTCGAGGATGCCGCCAATCAGTTCGCGAATGTCGGCCTCGTCATCGACGATGAGAATGTCCGGTGCCGTCATGTCCCCGCCGTTTCCTCTTTGGTGTGCCCGTCATGAGGGAGAACGGAGGCGCCCTCCTGCCCTCCTGCCCTGCCTGAAGGTTCGGTTGCCGCGTCGTCTTGCGCGGAAGCGTCTGTCTCGTCGCTATGGCCGGTCGGCTGCAGGTCCCGAAGCGGAATGACGAGCGAAACGGCCGCCCCCTGCCCCTCCGGCGCATCCTCCAGCACCAGCCGGCCGCCATGTTCCTCCATGATGCGCTGCACGATGGCGAGCCCCAGCCCCGTTCCCTTTTCGCGCGTGGTCATGTAGGGCTCGGTCAGCCGCGAGCGGTTCTCTTTCGGCAGGCCGCGACCGTTGTCGATGACACGAATGTGGGCCTCGCCATCGGCCACGAACAGTTCCACGCGGATGCGTCCCGGCGGTTCGGGCCGCTCTTCCAGCCGCGCCTCTATGGATTCGCGGGCATTCTTCACGAGGTTGGTCACGGCCTGGGTGATCAGTCGCCGGTCGAAGGAGAAGACGAGCGGCGCTTTCGGCAGATCCAGCTCGAAGAGGATGTCCTCGGTGCTGACACGCTGCAGCAGCAGGGCCTCGCGCAGCACCTGCACCAGGTCGTTGGGCTCCGGTCGTGCGGAAGGCATGCGTGCGAAGGCCGAGAACTCGTCCACCATGCGGCCGATGTCCTCCACCTGACGGATGATGGTGTCGGTGCATTGCTCGAAGATCTCCGGCCGGCTTCGGATCTCCCGGGCATAGCGCCGCTTCAGCCGCTCCGCGGAAAGCTGGATGGGTGTGAGCGGATTCTTGATCTCGTGGGCGATGCGCCGCGCCACATCCGCCCAGGCGGCATTGCGCTGGGCCGCCAGCAGGTCGGTGATGTCATCGAAGGTGATCACGTAGCCCGTGGCCCTGTCGTGTCCACGCTCGGTGGTGATGCGCAGCACGAAGGTGCGTTCCTCGCCGTCGACGACACGCGTCACCTGTTCTTCCGCACAGCCGGAGCGCTTGCCCAGGGCACATTCCAGCACCGGCACGAATTCGGGCAGCACCTCGGCCAGCGGACGGCCAACAAGATCCGCTTCTTTCATGTGCAGCAGCTGCAGCGCGGAACGATTGGCCAGCTTGATGCGCCCGGCCGCATCCAGTCCCAGCACGCCGGTGGAGGCACCTTCCAGGACCGCCTCGGTGAATCGCCGGCGTTCGTCCAGCTCGTGATAGGCGGCAAGCAGCTGCGCGCGTTGCGACTTCAGCTGACGGGTCATCTGGTTGAAGACACGGATGAGGGTGCCGATATCGCCGGCGCCGCGGGATGCCGGCACCTCCACGTCGAAATTGCCGCGCGCCACCTCGCGGGCCGCGCGGATGAGGCCCACCACCGGTTCCACCAGGCGATCGGCAAACCACAGGCCGAACCACACCGCCGCCATGAGGAAGATGAAGGTGACGCCGGCATACATGAGCGCGAAAGTCACCTGCAGGCCGAAGCGCTGGCGCTTGAGCGCCACGTACTGCTCGCGTTCGGCGCGCGCCTTGGCCAGCTGGCGCAGCACATCGGCACTCACCGGGCGGTAGACGTAGAGATAGCGGTCACCGAAGCCGGCCAGCTTCTTCAGCGCGCGGATGATGTTGTCGCCCGGCCCCGGCCCCATGACCACGATGTGGTTCTCCGCGGCGCGGCGAAAGGCATCCGGCGGCGGCGCGCGGAAGGTCACGTTCGGATCGATCTGGATGGCCACGTCCACCCGCTGGGTGGCATTGTCCATGATGTAGACGGCCGGCAGGCCACGAATGGCGGCCAGCATGCCCAGCCGCTGGATGAAGGCCCGCCGGTCGTTGACGAACAGCAGACGGTTGCGTTCGATGTCCGTCGCCAGGCCGGCGACATCCAGCTTGGCCAGATCGGCCTTTTCCTGGATATAGGCCTGGGCCACGCCCACCGCCCGGTTGACGATGTCCTGCATGCGCTGGGAGAACCAGGCATCGAGGCCTCGGTTGAGCGTGACGGAAGCGAACACGGCCACGATCACCGCCGGGACCGCCGCGAAAAGGGACAGCAGGGCCACCACCCGCCCGTGCAACGCGGCGCCGGCCAGTCCCTTGCGGCGGGCGCGCACGAGGCGCACCACCTGCCAGCCGATGAGGCCGGCCATGGCCAGCACCAGCATGGCATTGACGAACAGCAGCAGCATCACCACCTGCGGCGTTGGCCGCAGAGGGGTGAGCCCTGTAAGGATGGTATAGGTGACAAGGCCGGTCAGGACAGCCAGGATGACGAGAAACAGCCCCATCCGCCCTGTGCGCGGGCGACGGAAGGCCACGATGTCAGGCTCCGGCCGCTCGCTTCTGTTGCCGTGACCCGTCTGCCGTGTCGTCTTCCGCCCCTCCCGCATCACATGTTCCAGGCGGCCGTGGGAGGATGCCCCGCTGTCCGCCGCATCCACCTCCGTCACGGTCATGTCCGCACGCCACTGCACCATGCCCACACTCTTGCCCGGCCATGATCATTCCGTGCAATGACCATGCACGGCATGACCATGGCAATGCCGCCCCCCGGCCCGCCGACCGGCATAGCGGAACCTGTTGCTCATTTTCAACAGGCCTGTGGCAAATTTGCGACATGCCTGCGCTCCAAGGGCTTCAAGATCTCCCTGTTCCCGCGCACCCCGTGAAAGGCCTTTCCTTCACGAGCCACACGGCGGCCTGCCCAGCGTTCCATCATCGGGACTGGCCTTGCATGCCCCAGGGCTTTATGTTAGCGATCAATAACAATTTGCTGAAGGCCGGCACGTCCTGTCCGGCCTTTTTGCTGTGGCGGGCATGAACGGGACGAATCCTGCTTTTGGCCGTCAGCGAGACACCTCGGGCACAAGAAGGAAGGCTTTGGAAACTGTCAGGGGAGACGACCGCATGTGGCGCAGGCTGCTGTTCATTCCACCGCTGGCACTGGGCATGGCCGTGCTCGTGCTCACCGTGGCCAATCGCCCGGCCCCGACCCGCAAGCCACCGGCGGAAGAGGCCCGCAGCGTGCGGGTGCTCACGGTCACCCCCCTGCCCTTCCAGCCGCGCATCACGGGCTATGGGACCGTGCGGCCCTCCCGTGTGTGGAACGCCATTGCCCAGGTGGGGGGCAAGGTGATCTTCGTGCATCCCCGCCTGAAGAAGGGCGAGATCATCGAGAAGGGCGAGGAAATCATCACCATCAGCCCGGACGACTACCGGCTGGCCATGGCCCAGGCCGAGGCGGCCATTCGCTCCGCCGAGGCCAGGCTGGAGGAACTGGCCGTCACCGAACGCAACACCCGCGAGCTCCTGCAGCTGGAGCGCAAGGCGCTGGAGGTCGCCGAGAAAGACTACCGGCGCAAACTTGAGCTGCAGAAGTCCGGCACTGTGCCGCCGGCAACCGTGGAACAGTCGCTGAAGGCCCTGGTGGCCCAGCGCAAGCTGGTGCAGACGCTGGAGAACACCCTGCGGCTGATCCCCGTGCAGCGCAAGGCGCTGCAGGAGCAGCTCGCCATCGATCGTGCCCGGCTCGCCACCGCCCGGCTGAACCTGGAGCGCACGCACATCCGCATGCCCTTCACCGGCCGCATTTCCATGGTTGGCGTGGAGGTGGAACAATTCGCGCCTGTGGGTGCGCAATTGGCCAGTGCCGACAGTATCGACGCGGCCGAGATCGAGGCCCAGTATCCCCTCTCCCGCCTGCGTGCCCTCATTTCTCTGCTGGACATGGCGCCGAAGGACATCGCGCTCACGCCGGCGCACATCCGCAAGCTCGTCCACACCATGGGGCTGAAGGTAAACGTGCGCCTCGAGACCGACGGGCCACCCGTGATCTGGGAAGGGCGCTTTGCCCGCCTGTCCGACACCTTCGATCCGCGCACGCGCACCCTCGGCATCATCGGTGTTGTGGACGATCCCTACGGCCATGTCACGCCAGGCCAGCGTCCGCCGCTCGTGAAGGGCATGTTCGTGCGCATGGACGTGCTGGCGCGCAAGGTGGACGATGCCATCGTCATTCCGCGCCTGGCCCTGCGCCAGGGCCGTGTTTTCGTTGCCGATGCAGACAACCGCCTGCGCCTGCGCGCCGTGAAGGTGAAGGCCCGCTTCGGCGATCTTCTGGTCATCGACAAGGGACTGAAGGCAGGGGATCGCGTGGTCCTCAGCGATATCGTGCCGGTGCTGGAGGGCCAGCGCCTCCAGCCCGTGGAGGACGAGGCCATGGCCCAGCGCCTGCGCCGGCTGGCGGAAGGGGAACCGGCAGGGGGAGATGAAGCGAGATGAAGTCGGTCGTCCGCTATTTCGTCACCCATCCGACCATCGCCAACCTGCTGATGCTGGCCATCGTGGCGGCCGGCCTGCTGGCCCTGCCCTCCATGCAGCGCGAGACCTTCCCCCGCATTCAGCCCAGATACGTGGAGGTGACCATCGCCTGGCCCGGCGCCCGCCCCGAGGACGTGGAGCAGGCCATCTGCCAGCGGGTGGAGGACGCCGTTCACAACGTGGACAACGTCCGCGAAATCACCTGCGTGGCCATGGAGAACATGGCCCGCACCACCGTGGAGATGGTGGAAGGCGCGAATTTCCAGAAGTTCACCGCCGACATCAAGACAGAGGTGGAAGCCATCGACGACTTTCCCGATCTCGTCGAGAAACCCGTCATTCGCCAGCTCGGCACGCGCGATTTCGTCACCTCCGTGGCGCTTTCCGCACCGGCAGCTTCGGACGTTGACCTGAAGGCCCTGGCCGAGACCATCAAGGACCGGATGGAACGCACCGGCCGGATCCCCAAGGTCACCGTGCGCGGCTTTTCCACCCGTCAGATCCGCATCTCTCTGGACGCTGCTCGCCTGCGGGCGCTCGGGCTCTCCGTCCAGGATGTGGCCAATGCCATCAGGCGCAACAGCTTCGATCTGCCCGCGGGATCATTGAAGACAGCGGAGGCCGACATTCTCGTCCGCTATGCCGACGAGGGCAAGCGTCCGCGTGACTACGAGACCATCGTGGTGGCCACCAGCGAATCGGGAGGCCAGATCCTGCTCGGGGACGTTGCCACCATCACGGACCGTTTCGAGCTGGACGAGGTGAAATACCTTTTCGACGGGCGCCGTGCCGCCATTCTGGACGTGACCAAGACGCCCCGGGACGATGTGCTGCGCGTCATCGACGCGGTGCGCGCGTTCATTGCCGAGGAGAAGAAGAAGCTGCCTGAGGGCGTGGTCATGGAGATCACGAACGATCAGGCCTCGCTGGTGCGCGACCGTCTCGATCTCATTCTCGCCAATGCCGTGCAAGGCCTGATCCTGGTGTTTCTCACTCTCTGGCTCTTCTTCGGCCTGCGCTATTCCTTCTGGGTGGCCATGGGGCTGCCCATCTCCTTCCTCGGCGGAGCGCTGCTCATGGTGTGGACGGGGCTGACCGTCAACATGATGACGATGATCGGCCTCCTCATCGTCATTGGCCTGCTGATGGACGATGCCATCGTCATCTCCGAGAACATCGCCGCCCATCGTGCCCGCGGCAAGCCGCCGGCAAAGGCCGCCATCGATGGCGTGTTGCAGGTCATGCCGAGTGTCTTCGCCTCCTTCATCACCACCGCCGTGATCTTCGGCTCTCTGGCCTTTCTCAAGGGCGATCTGGGTCAGATCCTGCGTGTGGTTCCCATTGTCATGCTCTATGTGCTGGCCGTTTCCCTGATCGAGGCCTTTCTCATCCTCCCTCACCATCTGCTGCACACCATGGAAAAGACGAAGGATGCGCGCATGGGCGGCCGCGTGCAGGTCTGGATGAACACGAGGCTGAAACGCATCGCCGAGACGGTGGTGGAGCCGATCGCCCGCTTTGCCGTCAGCTGGCGCTATCTGTCCTTCGGCCTGGCGGCCATGCTCTTTCTCTTCTCCGTGGCCGTGATGGCTGGCGGCAAGGTGAAGTTCGAGGCCTTCCCGGACCTGGACGGCAACACCATCGCCGCACGCATCCTGCTGCCGGCGGGTTCGCCGCTGTCGCTCACCGAGCAGGTGGTGGACAAGGTCCTGGCCGCGCTCGATGCGCTGAACCGTGAGGAAAAGCCCCACCAGCCGGATCGACAGGATCTCGTGCGCCATGTGACCGTGGAGTTCGGCCGCAACGACACCGCGGGCGAAACCGGTCCCCATGTGGCCACCATCACGGCCGATCTGCTGGATGCCGAGATCCGCACCCTTCGCATCGAGGAGATCCTGGCCCGGTGGCGCGAGAAGACCAGGGACCTGCCGGATGTGGTGTGGATCCGCTTTGCCGAGACCAAGATCGGCCCGCAGGGGCTGGACATCGAAATCCGCCTGCAGGGTGACGACCTGACGCGCCTCAAGGCGGCCTCCACGGAGCTCATGACCTGGCTGCGCGGCTACGTGGGCGCGGTGGACATTACCGACGACCTGCGTCCCGGCAAGCCGGAGCTGCGCATTCGTCTGAAGGACGGTGCACACACTCTGGGCGTGGATGGCCGCATGATTGCCGACCAGCTGCGGGCGGCCTTCCATTATGTCACGGTCAACACCGTGCAACGGGACGGAGACTCCATCGACATCGACGTGCAGATTGCCGATGCCGACCGTGATTCCCTGGAGGATATCGACGATTTCGACATCACCCTGCCGGATGGGCGCCTGGTGCCGCTGAAGGTGGTGGCCAATGTCGAGCGCGATCGCGGCTATTCGCGCATCACCCGCATCAATGGCCAGCGTGCCGTGACCATCACGGGCGATGTGGATACGCGCATTGCCAACGCCAACGAGATCGTCACCACCACCATGGCCACCTTCGTGCCGAAGCTGCTGGAGAAGTATCCGGAGATCCGCGTGTCCCTGGAAGGTGCCGACCGCAAGGCCCGGCGCACGCAGAAATCCATCCTCTCCGGCTTCGTCGTGGGCATCATCGGCATCTATCTGCTGCTGTCCTTCCAGTTCCGCAGCTACGTCGAACCGGTGGTGGTCATGTCCATCATTCCCTTCGCCTTCTTCGGGGCCGTGCTGGGGCATGCCCTGATGGGACTGAACTTTTCCATGCCCTCGCTGCTGGGGCTGGTGGCCCTTTCCGGTGTGGTGGTGAACAACTCCATCCTCCTGGTGAACTTCATCAAGCACTATCACGGCCACACCGCCAGCGTGAAGGAGGCCGCACCCCTCGCCTCCAGGGCCCGCTTCCGCGCCATCGTGCTCACCTCCACCACGACCTTCGTGGGCCTGCTGCCCATCCTCACCGAGAAAAGCCTGCAGGCGCAGATTCTCACTCCGCTGGTCACCTCGCTGGCCTTTGGCCTGCTGGCAGCCACGGTGCTGGTGCTGCTGGTAGTGCCTTCCGTCTATGCCATCCTGGACGATTTCGGCCTGGCCCGACTGGAGGATCATCATGTGGATGGAGCCGGCGACATGGTGGACGTGCCGACATGAAGTCACGCAGGCCCCAAGGAACCGACGGCAAGGAAGCGACAGGCCGGCCTGCGATGCGGAACGCGGATCGCGCCGGCAGGCCGGCATGTCCATGTCGGCAGGGCCCGGAAGATCACCTTCGGCGCCTCTCTCGGCGAAGATCGAACAGACATGAATGCCCCCGATCCCTTGCGATGATGAGAGAACGCGGTAAGGCAAGCGAGCCGGCAAGGCATCGTGTTCATCGCCGGCGCAGACTGGCCGGTCGTGGCCGTGGCAGGGGCACATCCCGACGGGCGCCAGTCACGGTTTCCGTGGCATTCCCGGCCTCCCTCCGCTCTGCGGCAGTCTCGCCAGGCGGCGGGCCGGCCGTCCTGTCGTTCTTGCCGCCCCGGGCAGGAGAGACCTTGTCATCCACGCCGTTCGCCGCCTGCGCATCCGCTTGGCGACGACGCATTTCGGCTTCCATCTGGCGCCGGATGCGTCGCCACTTGCGGACATTCTCGTTGTGGGCCTTCAGCGTGGAGGCAAAAATGTGCCCGCCCTTGCCATCGGCCACGAAATAGAGGTCATCGGTCTTTTCGGGATTGAGCACCGCGGCGATGGATTCGCGGCCCGGATTGGCGATGGGCGTGGGCGGCAGGCCCCTGATGCGATAGGTGTTCCAGGGATGATCGGCTTCGATCTCGCTTCTGCGGATGGGACGGCCCAGGGGCTTGCCCCGGGTGATGCCGTAGATGATGGTGGGGTCGGCCTGCAGACGCATGCCCTTCTTCAGGCGATTGATGAACACCGCCGCCACCCGCCGCCGCTCATGCGGCAAGGCCGTCTCCTTTTCCACGATGGAGGCCAGGATCACGGCCTCCCGCCTCGTCTTGAACGGCAGGTCCGGCGCACGCTTCGGCCACAGCTCGTCCAGCAGCTTCCGTTGCGCCTGCTGCATGCGGCGAATGAGATTCATGCGCGTCTCGCCGCGCTGGAAGACATAGGTATCGGGGAGCAGCGTGCCCTCCTCCGGCATCTCGGTGATCTCGCCCGCGAGATGGGGATGGGCATTGAGGCGCTCCACCACCTGAAGCACCGAAAAGCCCTCCGGAATGGTGACCTTGTAGAGAATGGCCCTGCCCGATTGCAGGATCTCCACGATCTCGCGCACGCTGGCCGTGGCCGGGATGCGGAATTCCCCGGCCTGCACATGTTTCTGCCTTCCGCGCAGGCGCTGACGGGCAATCTCTGCCATGACCAGCCAGCGGGAAGGCACCAGACCTTGCCTTTCCAGCCGTTCGGCCACGGCCATGGTGGAAGCCCCGCGGGGAATGGCGACGGTCACGTCCGCTGGCCGGTTGCCGGGCCGTTCCAGCTGCAGCAGCACGAAATAGGCCCCCGCCCCGCCCAGGATCAGCATCAGCAGGCCCGAAACCAGGAGGGACTGCAAGATGCGCCTGAAGGGAGACGGCCGCGGCCGGGGGGCGGATTGATGATCGCTCTTGCGCTTCTTCATGGCCAGCATCTCTGCCATGGATTAGGGGCAGAAAAGCGGCCGCCACACGCACCCTGCCTCCGGCACGCCAGCGGCACACTTCCCTCACACGCGCCGGAACAGCAGCGAGGCGTTGGTGCCGCCAAAGCCGAAGGAGTTGGACAGCGCCACGTCGATACGACGTTTCACGGCCTTGTGGGGAGCGAGATCCAAGGGGGTCTCCACGGACGGATTGTCCAGGTTCAGCGTGGGCGGGGCCACCTGATCGCGCATGGCCAGCAGACAGAAGATGGCTTCCACGGCGCCAGCCGCGCCCAGCAGATGGCCAATGGCCGACTTCGTGGACGACATGGTGACATGGCGCGGCGCGTTGCCCATGAGCCGTTCCACGGCCCGAAGCTCGATCTCGTCGCCCAGCGGCGTGGAAGTGCCATGGGCATTGATGTAGTCGATGTCGTGAGGCGAGATTCCGGCCTTGTCCACGGCCATGCGCATGCAGCGGTAGGCGCCGTCGCCATCCTCCGCCGGCGCCGTGACGTGATGGGCATCGCCCGACATGCCATAGCCGATGAGCTCGCCGTAGATCTTCGCGCCGCGGGCCCTGGCGTGTTCGTATTCCTCCAGCACCACGATGCCGGCCCCCTCGCCCATGACGAAGCCGTCGCGATCCCTGTCCCACGGGCGCGAGGCCTTCTGCGGCGTGTCGTTGTAACGGGTGGACAGCGCCTTGCAGGCCAGAAAGCCGGCAATGCCGATGTTGCAGATGGCCGCCTCCGCCCCGCCGGCGATCATCACGTCGGCGTCCCCTGCGGCAATGATGCGCGCCGCATCGCCGATGGCATGCGCACCGGTGGAGCAGGCCGTCACCACCGCCGAGTTGGGCCCCTTGAAGCCATACCGGATGGAGATGAGGCCACCGGCCAGATTGATCAGCGAGCCGGGGATGAAGAAGGGCGAGACCCGCCGGGCCCCCCGGTCACGGATGAGCAGCGCGGTCCGCTCGATCGTGTCCAGTCCGCCGATACCGGAGCCCACCAGCACGCCGGTGCGGCACTGATCCTCGTAGGCTTCAGGTTTCCAGCCGGCATCCTCGATAGCCTGGGTGGCCGCGGCAACGGCATAGATGATGAAGTCGTCAAACCGGCGCTGCTCCTTCGGATCCATCCAGTCGTCCGGATTGAAGGTGCCGCCCGTGCCGTCACCGCGCTTCACCTCGGCAGCGATGCGGCAGGCAAGACCCGAGGCATCGAAGCGGGTAATGGGCCCCAGCCCCGAACGACCGGCGATCAGGGCAGACCAGGTATCCTCCACGTTGCCGCCCAATGGCGTGACCAGACCGATCCCGGTGACGACGACTCTGCGCATGGCTTTCCTTCGCTGTTCATGCAATGCTGTGCCGCGGACCGGCAATCCGCCCCGCCCCCTGGCATGTCTGCCGGCAAACCGATGATGCCGTCATGGCGGTGTGCCGTCCATCCCCCTGATGGCCATCAGGTCATGGCCATCAGGACGACGCCTCTGCCCGCACACGGCAAGACAGCGCGAAAGAGCCGGCTCCACCCTTTCGCGCTGCCGGTGACCTGTTTCAGGACCTGTGCCGATGGCTTTTAGGAGGAGACGTGCTTCTCGATGTACTTGATGGCGTCACCCACCGTCTGGATGGTCTCGGCGGCATCATCCGGAATCTCGATGCCGAATTCCTCCTCGAAGGCCATGACCAGCTCCACGTTGTCCAGGCTGTCGGCCCCCAGATCGTCGATGAAGCTGGCATCCTCGTTCACCTTGTCGGCATCCACGCCAAGGTGATTGACAACGATCTTCTTCACGCGCTCAGCGATGTCGCTCATGTCCTGCTTTCCTTGAAAGATGATGTGGATGAACCCCAGTGAGGCGATGTCCCGGCGGCGGTGCGCGGCCCGGCCTCCCCGCCGCGCCAGGTGCCCGGGCATGCCGATGCCCTCGCGCTGCAAGCCGCTCCGGCCGGCCGGATTCGGGATCTCCCTAACACATCGCCCGGCCTTTGACAAAGGCCTTGTGCCCGCCCGGCCGTCTCTTTTCCCGGGCTTTTCCCTGCCCGCACGCCGGCCGGTTTCGTCATGCCCCGTGTGTGTATGTGTGTGTGTGTGTGTCAGCACATGGCCATGCCGCCGTTCACGGAGATCACCTGTCCGGTGACGTAGCCGGCCTCGTCGGAAGCCAGCCACACGGCCGCCGCCGCCACGTCCTCCGGCGTGCCCAGGCGGCCGGCCGGGATCTGGGCGAGAATGGCCTCGCGCTGCTTTTCGCCGAGGGCCTCTGTCATGGGCGTCTCGATGAAGCCGGGGGCGATGCAGTTGACCGTGATGCCGCGGGCCGCCACCTCGCGCGCCAGCGACTTGCTCATGCCCGCCAGACCCGCCTTGGCGGCGGCATAGTTGGTCTGCCCGGCATTGCCGGTGATGCCCACGACCGAGGTGATGTTGATGATGCGCCCGAAACGGGCCCTCATCATGCCTTTGAGCACCGCCTGGGAGAGGCGGAAGGCGGCCGTGAGATTGACCTTCAGCACCTCCTCCCACTGTTCCGGCTTCATGCGCATGGCCAGGGTGTCACGTGTGATCCCGGCATTGTTGACCAGAATGTCGATGCTGCCACCGGCTGCCTCTTCCGCCGCCGGCACGAGCGCGGCCAGGGATTCGTCGTTCCCCAGGTTGGCGGGCACGGCATGGGCCCGTTCGCCGAGCTCGGCCACCCGCTCGGCCAGGACGTTTTCGCGCGTGCCGGAGAGCACCACCGTCGCCCCCCGTGCATGCAGCGCCCGCGCGATCGCGGCGCCGATGCCGCCGGTAGCCCCGGTCACAAGAGCCCGCCTTCCATTGAGATCGAACATGAGAAGTTCCTCTCTACCAATTGATTGTATTGATAATTATGGCTCTGAACAACGGCTCATTGGGCAAGGCGTGCAGCCAGTTTCTCGATATCGGCCGGCGTGCCCACGGCCAGTCCCTCGGCACCGGGGACATTGCGTTTCACCAGTCCCGTGAGCACGCGCCCGGCGCCGAGCTCCACGAAGAGATTCACCCCTTCGCCGGCCATGCGCGCCATGGATTCGCGCCAGCGCACGCGCCCTGTGACCTGTTTCACGAGATTGTCCACGATCTCCGCCGGCTTCGTTTCGGGAGCCGCCGTGTAGTTGGCGATTACCGGCACGGATGGCACCTGCTCGGAGGCCTCGCCCAGGGCCCAGGCCATGGCCTCGGCCGCCTTCTGCATCAGCGAGCAGTGAAAGGGGGCCGAGACCGGCAGCATCACCGTGCGCCGGGCCCCGGCCTCCTTCGCCAGATCGCAGGCCCGCCTCACCGCCGCGATGTGGCCGGAGACCACCACCTGCCCCGGTGCGTTGTCGTTGGCCACCTCGCACACCTCGCCCTGCGCGGCACGGGCGGCGATGGCCTCCACCTCGCCCAGATCCAGGCCCAGGAGCGCCGCCATGCCGCCCTCGCCCACCGGCACCGCGCCCTGCATCGCACGGCCACGGGTCTGCAGCAGCCTGGCCGTCCGCTCCAGCGAGAAGGCGCCGGCCGCACACAGGGCCGAATATTCGCCCAGCGAATGGCCGGCCACATATTTCGCATGATCGGCAATCTTCAGGCCGAAATCACGCTCCATCACCCGCACCACGGCCATGGACACGGCCATGAGCGCCGGCTGGGCATTTTCCGTGAGGGTGAGCGTCTCCTCCGGGCCGTTCCAGATGATGTCGGAAAGCTTGCGTCCCAGGGCCGCGTCCACTTCCTCGAACACCTCGCGGGCAGTCCTGAAGGCTTCGGCCAGCTCCCGGCCCATGCCGACCTTCTGGCTGCCCTGCCCCGGAAAGATGAAGGCGGTCGCCATCCGTCCCTTCTCCCTCTCGCCTGTGCTGTGCGGGTCGATTGTTCGAGAACCGGCCGGAATCATGCATGCAGCGCCCTGGCCGTGCGGGATTCGCGGCTTCTATGGCAAGGCTGGCACGGCTTGTCAAAGTGTGTCAAAATCACCATTGCCCCGGTCGATCCATCCGGTTGGCCACGTGCAGGTGCGACTTGACCGAGATCATGGCCGGCCGTCACCGCCAGCGCAAGCATGGGCAGTGGACAGGACACACCGACCGACCCCGGCCAGGTTCCGGGCCGCCATCGGGAGGCAGGGCCATGTTTGCGAACATCACGCCCGACAGGGTGGCGCAGATCATCGTGCGTGCGCGCGAGCTGGAGGCGCGCGTGGGACCGTGGGCGGAGTTCGACCGCCTGCACCCGGACGAGGAGGAGGCCGACTCCGTTCTCGAGGCCCGCCGGCAGGATCCGGCGCGACAGGCCCTGGTGGCGTTTCTCTCCGAGCTCTCCGAGGAGGCGCTGGCCGAGCTCGTGGCCCTGATGTGGCTGGGCCGGGGCGCCTTCGGCCCCGAGGAGTGGACCGAAGCCCTGCGCACCGCCCGGGAGGAGCACACCGGCGTGGCGGGCAGCGTGCGCTATCTCCTGGGCGAGCCGCTGCTGGCCGACTATCTGGAGGAAGGACTGGACCGTCTGGGCTATACCGTCTCCCGCATCGAGGACGACGTGCGCTGACCTCCTTCACAGGATTCACGGATTTCCGGAAACCGAGTGACGGCGGGCGCGGGTTCGCCGGCTCATGATGGCAGATCGAACTCCATGAGCACCTGATCCACGGAGACGGATTCGCCTTCTTCAATCCGGATGGCGGTCACGATCACGTCGCGCTCGGCGCGCAGGATGTTCTCCATCTTCATGGCTTCCACCACGCACAAGGGCTCGCCGGCCTTGACCATCTGGCCGTCCTTCACGGCGATGGAGAGCACCCGGCCCGGCATGGGGCAGAGGAGCTGGCGCGAGGTATCCGGTGCCTCGCGCACGGGCATGAGGGCCGCAAGCGCCGCCTCGCGCGGTGTATAGACGCGCATCGCCCGTGTCACGCCCCGGTGCGTGAGGCGATAGCCGTTGAGGATGCGACGCACCTGGACATGCACCGTGCGCCCGTTGATGCGCCCGCGCCAGACAGGCTCGCCAGGTCGCCAGTCCTGCTCCACCACCCGCTCGCAGCTCTCGCCGCAGCGGACACGGATCAGGCGATCGCTCTCGTGCTCCACGTGCACGGGCACGCCCTCGCGCGTCTCCTCGAACCACACCACACGGTCGGCCGAGAAAGCCACCTTCTCGCCCGCCAGCTGTCCCGAGATGCGCCGGCGCCGGCAGTTCTCCAGATGATCCATGGCCGCGGCAGCCGCCACCAGCACGTCCAGCACATCCTGACGGGCCGGTGCACCGGCAAAGCCTTCCGGAAATTCCTCCGCGATGAAGTTGGTGGAAAGCCGCCCCTCGCGGAATCGCGGGCTTTCCATGATCGCGGAAAGAAAGGCCACGTTGCTGCGGATGCCGTCGATGAAGAAGGCATCGAGCGCATCGGCCTGGGCCTCGATGGCCGTCTTGCGGTCTGGCGCCCAGGTGACGAGCTTGGCGATCATGGGATCGTAGAACATGGAGATTTCGTCACCCTCGCGCACCCCGGTATCCAGGCGCACCACACGGGCTGCCGAGGCCATCTCCGCCGGCGGCCGGAAACGCCGCAAACGGCCTGTCGAAGGCAGGAAGCCCCGCTCCGGATTCTCGGCATAGACACGCGTTTCCACCGCCCAGCCGTTCAGGCGCACATCCTCCTGCCTCAGCGGCAGCGGTTCGCCGGCGGCGATGCGGATCATCAGTTCCACCAGATCGAGCCCGGTGACCAGCTCCGTGACCGGATGCTCCACCTGCAGCCGCGTGTTCATCTCCAGGAAATAGAAACGCCTGTCCTGCCCGGCCACGAATTCCACGGTGCCTGCGGAATCATAGCCCACGGCGCGGGCCAGGCGCACCGCCTGCTCGCCCATGGCCTGGCGGGTCTCCGCATCCAGCAGGGGCGAAGGCGCCTCCTCCACAACCTTCTGATTGCGTCGCTGGATGGAGCATTCGCGCTCGCCGAGATGGATGATGTTGCCATGGCGGTCGGCCAGCACCTGGATCTCCACATGCCGCGGGTTCTCGATGAACTTCTCGATGAACACGCGCTCATCGCCAAAGCTGGCGCGGGCTTCCGATCGCGCCGCGACAAAACCTTCCCGCACCTCTGTCGCATTGTGCGCAATGCGCATGCCCTTGCCGCCGCCGCCGGCAGAGGCCTTGATCATGACCGGATAGCCGATCTCCTCGGCAATGCGCACGGCTGCCCCGGCATCGGCGATCTCGCCCACATGCCCCGGGACGATGGAAACGCCCGCCTCCCGTGCGCACTGCTTGGAGCGGATCTTGTCGCCCATGAGGGCAATGGCGTGGGCATTGGGGCCGATGAAGACGATGCCGGCCGCCTCGCAGGCCTCCACGAAGGCCGGATTTTCGGACAGAAAGCCGAAGCCGGGATGAATGGCCTCTGCCCCCGTTTTCCTGGCCGCCTCGATGATGCGATCGATGCGCAGGTAGGATTCGGCGGCCGGCGACGGGCCGATGTGCACGGCCTCGTCGGCCATCTCCACATGCAGGGCCCGGCGGTCGGCATCGGAATAGACGGCAACAGTGGCGATGCCCATGCGCCGGGCGGTGCGCATGATGCGACAGGCAATCTCGCCACGGTTGGCGATCAGGATCTTGCGAAACGGGGGAGTGCGCACATCCATGTCCTGCTGGCCCCTGGCTGGCGTTGTCGGCCTCCGCCCCTTCCCTGCGTGCCTGTGCTCCGTGCGGGCGCAAGGCAGCCTGTCCTTTTCAGCCTTGTGTTCATGGCCGTGCGATCTATCTAGACGTGGCGCACGCCGGGCGTAAACTCTGCAAAAGGCGAAAGATGCATCGGGCCGCAGTGTCCTGCGGCCACGCAATGGCAGGACCCATGGACAACACGCGGACACGGACCCCGCCGACCGTCGCATCGGCGAGGGCAACAGCGAAGGACACTTCCCGCAAGGGGCCCAGGGTGGGGATCGTTTCACTGGGCTGTCCCAAGGCCCTGGTGGATTCGGAGCGCATCATCACCCGCCTGCGCGCGGAAGGATATGCCCTTTCGCCCGACTACGAGGGGGCGGATGTGGTGATCGTGAATACCTGTGGCTTTCTCGATTCTGCGCGGGCGGAATCGCTGGCCGCCATTGCCGAGGCCCTGGCGGCCAACGGCAGGGTGATCGTGACCGGCTGCATGGGACGCCATCCCGAGGACATCCTCTCGGTGCATCCGCAGGTACTGGCCGTGACCGGCCCGCAGTCCTACGAATCCGTCATGGACGCCGTGCACCGGGCCGTGCCGCCGCCACACGATCCCAAGCTGGATCTCATCCCGCCGGCGGGCCTGAAGCTCACGCCGCGACACTATGCCTATCTCAAGATCGCCGAAGGCTGCTCCAATGCCTGCACCTTCTGCATCATCCCGCATCTGCGCGGCCCGCTTCTCTCGCGCCCGGCGGCAGAGGTGCTGGCGGAAGCCGAGCGCCTCGTGGCCGCGGGAGTGAAGGAAATTCTCGTCATCGCGCAGGACACCTCGGCCTACGGAAAGGATCTGCGCCATGCGGCAAGCCCCTGGCGCGACCGCGAGGTGCGTGCACACGTCACGGATCTGGCCCGTGCCCTCGGCGAGCTCGGCGTGTGGATTCGCCTGCACTACCTCTATCCCTACCCGCATGTGGACCAGCTTGTGGAGCTGATGGCCGAGGGGCGCATCCTGCCCTATCTGGACCTGCCGCTGCAGCATGCCTCGCCGCGGGTGCTGAAGGCCATGCGCCGCCCGGCCAACCAGGAGAAGATGCTGCGCCGCATCGAGCGCTGGCGCGCGATCTGCCCGGATCTGGCCATCCGCTCCACCTTCATCGTGGGATTTCCCGGCGAGACGGAGGAGGATTTCGAGACCCTGCTTGCCTGGCTGAAGGCGGCGCGGCTGGAGCGGGTGGGCTGCTTCGCCTACGAGGACGTGAAGGGAGCGGCCGCCAACGACCTGCCCGGCCATGTGCCGCAAGCGGTGCGGCAGGCGCGGCGCGCCCGCCTCATGGAACAGCAGGCGGACATTTCGGCGGCCCTGATGCGCTGCAAGGTGGGCCGCATCACCGAGGTGCTGGTGGACGAGATCGACGAGGAGGCCGGCCTCGTGGTGGCCCGCAGCCCCTGGGATGCCCCGGAGGTGGACGGCGAGGTATGGATCGCCCGCCATCTGGCCCCCGCAGCCCGGCCCGGTGATCTGATGCGGGTGCGCATCACCGGTGCCGACACCTACGACCTGGAAGCGGAACCCGTGTGACGGACCTTGACGGGCAAGGGCCGTCCCTTGCGGGTCTGCCGCCCTGCACGAGGTCTGCCCTGCATCAGGGTGCCTCTGCGTCCGGCATGGGCGCAGGTGTCAGCAGATGCAGCGGATGCGGTCGTTCCATGTCATGGAAGGTGCGCGGCATGTGACGGGTGTTCCGCTCCTCGCTCACGGCAGACACCGGTCCGGACAGGCCCGGCCCTGCGTCCGTTGCAGTCGGTTCATGGCCAGCCTGGCGCAGACCGATGGAAACCACGATCGCGAGAACCAGCACGCCGCCGAATGAATATACCATGCCCCTGCGTGCCGACGTCATGAGCGTGTCGATACCTTCGAGAGTGTTGTCCCTGCGGTGTTCGTTCATGGCAGCCTCTCCACGCGCTCCCATGCGGCCCTCCCCGCAGCTCTCGAGCCTGCCACGGAAAGCTTGGCGCCCTGTTGAAGCCGCCATGACAATTTTATCGGTTGCCGTGCACCACCTCCGCACTCGGGAAGAAGCGCCGCACCGCGCGGTCCCCCGCTGCCGATTCGCAGGATAAGGAAGAATCCCTTCACACTTCGTGACCATGGGTTGTGCGCGCATCCCGAAAAGACGAACGCCGAAGCCCCGAACATGAAAAAGCCGTAATTTGCGAAAGGCGTCCTCTTGCGCATATTGCCCCTTGGTCTGCTACCGCCCGCGCGGGTTCACGCATGAACGCGCTTGCGGCACAGCAGGCGACACGGCCGGCCCTTTCCACCCCAACACGGCACGATCCACCGGGAGACGGGATCCACCATGAGCAGCACCGGCATGGGCAGCACCGGCATGGCGCCACGCAGCGCGCTCATGCGATTCATCCATCACGAGGCCTTTTCCGCCATCCTGCTGCTGGCGGCCGCCGTGCTGGCGCTGATGGCCAGCAACTCGCCGCTGGCCTGGCTCTATGACGCCTTTCTCGACACGCCCCTGGTGGTGAAGATCGGCCGGCTGGGGCTGGAGAAACCCCTGCTGCTGTGGATCAACGACGGCCTCATGGCCATCTTCTTCCTGCTTGTCGGGCTGGAGCTGAAGCGTGAATTCCTGGAAGGCCAGCTCTCCTCGCGCGATCAGGTGATCCTGCCGGCGCTGGCGGCCGCTGGCGGCATTGCCGTGCCGGCGCTCGTCTATCTGGCCATTGCCGGAGACGACCCCGTCCTGACCCGCGGCTGGGCGATTCCCACGGCCACGGACATTGCCTTTGCGCTCGGCGTCTTTGCCCTGGTGGGCAGCCGGGCCCCGGCGTCGCTGAAGATCTTTCTGCTCACGCTCGCCATACTGGACGACCTGGGCGCCATCATCATCATCGCCGCCTTCTACACGGAGAATCTCACCTTCGGCCCCATGGTGCTGGCCTCTGCTGCCATCCTCGTGCTGGTGCTCATGAATCGCTTCGGTGTGGTGCGCATTGCGCCCTACATGCTCGTGGGCATTCTGCTGTGGATCTCGGTGCTGAAGTCTGGCGTGCATGCCACCCTCGCCGGCGTCGTGCTGGCGCTCACCATCCCCATGCGCGCACCGGATGGCACGAGCCCGCTGAAGCATCTGGAACACGTGCTGCACCCCTATGTGGCCTATTTCGTCATGCCCCTGTTCGCCTTTGCCAACGCCGGCGTGTCGCTGAGCGGCTTCGGCCTGACGGGCCTGACGGAAACATTGCCGCTGGCCATCATGCTGGGCCTCTTCCTGGGCAAGCAGGCGGGGGTCTTCGCCATGACGTGGCTGGCCGTGAGGACGGGGCTGGCCCGCCGCCCGGCCGGCGCCTCCTGGCTGCATGTCTACGGCGTGGCCGTGCTCACCGGCATCGGCTTCACCATGAGCCTCTTCATCGGCATGCTCTCCTTTGCCGATCCGCAGCATGCCGCCGGTGTGCGCTTCGGCGTCCTGGCCGGCTCGCTGCTTTCCGCCGTTGTGGGTTATCTCGTCCTGCGTCTTGCGGCACCGGCTGAATCAGGGCACAAGGCGGCAGCATCATGATGATCGCCCTGCAGATTCTTGCGGGCCTCGCCCTGCTGCTCGGCGGCGGCGAGGCCATGGTCCGCGGCGCGGTGGCCCTGGGCCGCCGGCTCGGATTGTCCACGTTGGTCGTGGGCATCCTCATCGTGGGCGTGGCCACCTCCATGCCGGAGATGGTGGTCTCCGTGCAGGCCGTGGTGCTCGACCATCCGGAGATTGCCGTCGGCAACATCCTGGGCAGCAATCTGGCCAACATCCTGCTGGTCCTGGGACTGACGGCCCTCATCCGGCCCATGCATCATCAGCCCCGCGCCCTGTTTCCGGATGGCCTCCTGCTCATGGTCACGGCCCTGGCCTTCTTCCTGCTTGCCCTTTCTGGCGAGGTCGGACGGCTCGCCGGCCTGGCGATGCTGCTGGCGCTGGCTGCCTACATGTACTGGGAGTTCATGCGCACCCGCCGCGAGACACGGCTCATGCGCGAGATGGAAGAGGAACTGGAGGAGGAAGTCAGAACGCCCCCCCTGCTGGAGAATGCCTTCATCGCCGGTCTCGCTGTCATTATCGGGCTGGGCGGACTGGTTCTGGGAGGCGAGATCTTCCTGCGCGGCGCAACGGCTCTGGCCGATCTCTTCGGCGTCTCCAAGGGCGTGATCGGCCTCACCCTGGTCGCTCTCGGCACCTCCGCGCCGGAGCTGGCCAGCTCCCTGATCGCCGCCCGCCATGGCCATTCCGACGTGGCCTATGGCAACGTGGTGGGCAGCAACATCATCAACATCCTCGGCGTCGGTGGTGCCGCGGCCGCCGTGGCCGGTCTGGCCGTGCCGCGCGAGATGGCCCTTTTCGACGGCCCGGCAGTGCTCGTTGCGACCCTGCTCATGATTGTCTTCTTCTTCTCGCCGAAGGGGCTCACCCGCACGCGAGCCCTGCTGCTGGCCGGCGGCTATGTGGGCTATCTGTCCCTGCGTGCGGCCGTGATCGGATGATTCCCGGCCGAATGGCGCCAGGCATCGGACATGCCGGGATCACACGCAGCGCGCCTTCATCTGCCACGCCCCTTTCGCATGCCGGGCACTGTCGGGAATGGCCTCGGCCCTGTGGCCGCTGCGGCAGGCATAGTGTCGAAGGGTGGACAGGGCAATCTGCTGCACGATCCTCAGATCCCCCCTCGTGCCCCCCAGCGCCCGGCCGGGGGCGGCCACCTTCAGCGCAAAGATCTCGGATGCCGGTAGGCGCCGGATGCTCACGCGATAGTCCCGCCCATTGTAGCGCACCGTTTCCACGTGCACCCTGCCATCGGCATAGGGACCACTGTGCGCAGCCCGGGTCACCTTGACCGGTGGTGTCGGCGCCGGCCGGGCGCAGGCGGCCAGCGTCAGCGCCAGCCCGGCAGCCAGCAGCATGCTCGTGCCCGGCCCGGCCGCAAATCCCCTGAGAGTTGTCATGACAGGCCCCATGTCGTCCTCGAGTGGAATCGCGGAAGAGATTGACCTTTTCCGCCATCGCTGGCAAGCCCCTGTGACAGGACGCCTGCACCCATGAATGCGAACGCCGCAGCCCGGGACCCTGCAGGCCCTTGCGGTGCACAGTGGCAAGAGGTTCTCCATGCCGCCATTTCGACCACAGGAGAAACTGGCCGGGCGCATTGGCGCCTTCACGGAATCGGCCATTCTGCGCATGTCGCGCAAGGCCCGCGAACTGCGGGCTGCAGGGCATGACGTGGTGATGCTGACCCTCGGCGAGCCGGATTTCGACACGCCTGCCCACATCCGCATGGCGGCGGCCGAGGCCATGGAGGCCGGTCACACGCACTATGCGCCCATTCCCGGCCTGCCGGAACTGCGTGCGGCCATCGCGGCAAAGCTCGCGCGCGAAAACGGCCTGTCCTACGAGGCAGACGAGATCGTCGTCACCAACGGAGCCAAGCAGGCCATCGCCAATGCCGTTCTCGCCCTGGTCAATCCCGGCGAAGAAGTGATCCTGCCCGCGCCCTACTGGGTGGCCTACGAGGGCATCATCCGCCTGGCGGGCGGCGTGCCGGTACCCGTGCCCTCCTCCTTCGAGACCGGCTGGCGCCCCTCGGCCCGCGCCATTGCTGCCGCACTGAACGCGCGCAGCAAGCTGATCATCCTCAATTCGCCCGGCAATCCCTCAGGCGTTGTGCTTTCGCCCACGGAACTCATGGCCATTGCCAACGTGGTGCGCAGTCACCCGTCCGTCTTCGTGCTGTCTGACGAGATCTACGAATACATCGTCTTCGACGGCATTCGCCCGGCCTCCATCGGCGCCATTGCCGGCATGAAGGCCCGCACCATCACGGTCAACGGCTTTTCCAAGGGCTTTGCCATGACCGGCTGGCGCCTGGGCTATGCGGCCGCGCCCCTGCCCGTCGCCCGGGCCATGGCCAAGTTGCAGGGGGCCATGACCGCCGGCGCCAACGCCTTCGTGCAGCGGGCTGCCATCACTGCGCTGGAAGGGCCGCGGGACAGCGTGGAAGCGATGCGGGCCGCCTATGCGCACCGTCGTGCCCTCGTTCTGGACCGTCTGCAGGCCATGCCGATGATTCGCGTGCACCCGCCGCAGGGAGCCTTCTACGTGCTTCCGGACATCTCCGCCCTGCTCGCCCGCGCCCGCCAGAAAGGCGGCCCCGATGACGACGTGGCCTTCTGCGACTGGCTGCTGGAAACCGCACACGTGGCACTCGCTCCCGGCACCGCCTTCGGCCAGCCGGGGAGTGTGCGCATCTCCTTCGCCACATCCGAAGCGCGTCTGGAGGAAGGCCTGGCCCGTCTGCACCAGGCTCTCGTGACCCTTGCCGGCTGACGGTTCCCCTTGCGGCGGCAGACCTTCACTCCACCGTCACGGACTTCGCCAGGTTGCGCGGCTGATCCACGTCCGTGCCCAGGAACACGGCGGCATGATAGGCCAGCAGCTGCACCGGCACGGCGTAGAGGATGGGAGCGACGAAGGGATCGGCTGCCGGCACGGCAATGGTCTCGAAAGCCTCCGAACCATGAGCCTGCGCCCCTTCCTCGTCGGTGATGAGCACGATGCGCGCCCCGCGCGCGGCCACTTCCTGCATGTTGGAGACGGTCTTGTCGAACAATGCGTCCCGCGGCGCGAGCACCACCACCGGCACGTTCTCGTCAATGAGCGCGATGGGCCCGTGCTTCAGCTCGCCAGCCGCATACCCCTCCGCATGGATGTAGGAGATTTCCTTCAGTTTCAGGGCCCCCTCCAGGGCGATGGGATAGTTGATGCCCCGGCCCAGATAGAGGATGTCCCGGGCATGGGCGATCTTCTGGGCCACCTCCGCCACGTGCTCGTCCAGCCTCAACGTGGAGACCAGCAGCCGCGGCAGCTCGTTGAACGCCTGCACCAGTCGCCTTTCCGCATCGGCGTCCATCTGCCCGCGCACCCGCGCCAGGTGGATGGCGAAGGCGGCCAGTACCGCCAGCTGGCAGGTGAAGGCCTTGGTGGAGGCCACGCCGATCTCCGGTCCGGCAAAGGTGCGCAGCACCACATCGCTTTCCCGGGCGATGGTGGATTCCGGCACGTTGACGATGGCCGCCACCTTCTGCCCCTGCGCCTTGCAGTAGCGCAGGGCCGCCAGGGTGTCCGCCGTCTCGCCGGACTGCGAGACCACGAGGGAAAGCCCGTCCTCCTCCAGCGGGGCCTCGCGATAGCGGAACTCCGAGGCCACGTCCACTTCCACCGGCAGCCGGGCCAGCCGCTCGATCCAGTACTTGGCCACGAGCCCGGCATAGAAGGCCGTGCCGCAGGCGGTGATGGTCAGCCGCGGGAGGCTTGCCAGATCCACGGGCATCTCCGGCATGACGACGCGGCCTTCGTGAAAGTCCACGTATTCGCCCAGGGTATGGCCCACCACATCCGGCTGCTCGGCGATCTCCTTGGCCATGAAGTGGCGATGCCCGCCCTTGTCCACCAGCAGGGCGGAGGCCTGGGTGAAGGAAAGCGGACGGATCACCTCGCGCCCGTGCGCATCGATGAGCCGCAGCAGATTGCGCCGCACCACCACCATGTCGCCGTCTTCCAGATAGGTGATGCGGTTGGTGAAGGGCGCGAGCGCGATGGCATCCGAGCCCAGGAACATCTCGCCATGGCCATGACCCACGGCCAGTGGCGAGCCGCGGCGGGCGCCGATGAGGAGGTCCTCCTCGCCCTCGAACATGATGACAAAGGCGAAGGCGCCTTCCAGCTCCTTCAGCGTCTCGGCCACAGCCTCTTCCGGATCGCGGCCCGCCTCCAGTTTCAGGTCAATGAGATGGGCGACGATCTCGGTATCCGTATCGCTGGCCACCTCGCGGCCCTGTTCGGCAAGACGTGTCTTCAGCTCGCGGAAGTTCTCGATGATGCCGTTGTGCACGATGGCCACGCGACCCGCGATGTGCGGATGGGCGTTCTCTTCCGTGGGCGCGCCATGGGTGGCCCAGCGCGTGTGACCGATGCCCATGGTGGCCTTCAGGTCGGCCTCGAGAATGCGTGCAAGCAGGTTGTTCAGCTTGCCCGGCGCGCGCAGGCGGCGGAAGCGCCCGTCTTCCAGCACGGCGATGCCAGCGGAATCATAACCGCGATATTCCAGGCGCTTGAGCGCATCATGCAGACGCATGGCCACGGGTTCGTTGCCCAGGATGCCGACGATGCCGCACATGTCCGTTCACCTCGCTGCACTGTTGTCGTGCGCTTCCCTCCCGCCACCCGCAATTATTGCAAGACCCATGCCGAATACGCGGACCCTGGCGTTTCGGATGCCCTTCAGCCCCCCTTTCTGCCGAGACGCCTGCGCATGGCCGCGCGGAAACGGGCCGCCCAGCCCGGCTTGATCACCTGCTGGCTGCGTGCCAGGGCCAGGGCATCGTCCGGCACATCCTCCGTGATCACGCTGCCCGAGCCCACATAGGCACCACGCCCGATTTTCACAGGCGCCACCAGCGCGGAATTGGACCCGATGAAGGCGCCTTCGCCAATGTCCGTGAAATGCTTGGAGATGCCGTCATAATTGCAGGTGATGGTGCCGGCGCCGATGTTGGCCCTGGCCCCCACACGGGCATCTCCGATGTAGGTGAAGTGGTTCACCTTGGCACCCTGTTCCACGTCGGCCTTCTTGATTTCCACGAAATTGCCCACCTTGGCCCCTGCATGGATGTGCGCACCGGGACGCAACCGGGCAAAGGGTCCCACCTGGGCACCGGGGCCGATCTCCGCCTGCTCGATGTGCGAATAGGCCCGGATGCGCGCCCCCTCGGCCACCTTCACTCCGGGGCCGAACCACACGTGCGGTTCGATCACCACATCCGGACCGATCTGCGTGTCATGAGCCAGATAGACGGTCTCGGGAACCTGCAGGGTCACCCCCGCCTTCATGGCGCGTTCACGCAGACGCCGCTGCATGACCGCCTCCGCCGCGGCAAGCTGCACGCGATCGTTCACGCCCTGCACTTCTTCTGCCGGGCAGGTGGCGAGGGCTGTTCTGGCCCCTTCTGCCACGGCCAGGGCCAGCAGATCGGTCAGATAGTATTCGCCCTTGGCATTGTCGTTGCCGATCCGGGGAAGCAGGTGGCGCATGAGATCCGCCTTCACCGCCATGATGCCGGAATTGCAAAGGGCGATGCGCCGTTCCTCCTCGCTGGCATCCAGCTCCTCGCGGATGGCCACGGGCGCGCCCTTTTCGTTCAGGATAATGCGGCCATAGCCGGTGGGATCCTTCGCTTCGAAGCCCAGCACGCAGAGATCCGCCTCCGCGGCCATCACCTGAATGCGCTTCAGGGTCTCTGCCGTGATCAGCGGGACATCCCCATAGAGCACCACGATGCGGCCGGTAAGATCCGCAAGCGCCGGCAGGGCCTGCCGCACGGCATGGGCGGTGCCCAGCCGTTCCGCCTGCACGGCGATCTCCACATTCGCTGCCCAGCGCCGGGCCTCCGCCGCCACCTGCGGCATATCCGGTCCGGTGACGACCACGATCCGCGCGGGCGCAATCTCTTGTGCCACGGCGAGAACATGTCCCAGCATGGAACGGCCGGCGATTTCGTGCAGCACCTTGGGACGTGTGGATTTCATGCGCGTGCCGAGGCCGGCGGCCAGCACCACGATGGCGTACTCCGACATGCCGATGCCCTGTTCCCTGACAGTGAGAGAATGGGCGGCGCAAGGATCTCGTGCGCCGCATGGCATTCCCTATAGGCCATTGACAGACAAATAACCAGCCGCGCATGGCGGCTGGCCAGCCCGTCTGTTCGTCTTGCCGGGCTGCATCGGCAGGAAACGCCCGACCGTTCACAGCGTCCGCACGGTCTGCCGAAGGCTTTCCGTGTCTGCCACACGGACGAACTCGATGGCGATGCCGTGCTCGTGATGCCGCACCACCCGTCCGCGCATGCGTCCCAGCGTGACGTAGGTACCGACAGCCGGCAGCACGTCCATGCGGATGGAAGCGCCGGAAAGCGAGATGTCCAGCACCTCGCAGGGATAACGCCGGCCGTCTGCCAGGGTGACGTGGGACTGCCCGTCCGTGGGCTCGATGCGCAGATGACGGCGCCGTTCCCTGGCCCGCCCGTCCCTCTTGTCGCGCAGCCATTCCAGTGCACCACGCACCTTTTCGCTGCGGGCACGCGTCAGGATCAGAACGAGAGCGAAGCTCCCCTCTTCTTCATCCACGCCGGCCACATGCCCCTCGAGCCGACCAATCTCCTCCAGATAGACGACGATTCGTTCGCCCGCCTCGGGCAACTCCTTGCAGGTGAGTTTCACATGCCGGGGCGAGACCTCGATGGCCGTGCACGCGTGCTCGCTGCGATCCTCACGCAGCAGGCGCCCCTTCAGCTCGAGATCCGCGAGCAGAAGAGGATCCTCCTTGTCCTGCGTTTCTGCAGGCCTGCCCGATTCGGCAGGCTTTCCATCCTGTCGGCTGTCACTTTCCGTCACGGGGGAAATCGTTTCACCGGATGTTCCGTCCTCGCTTCCGGAACGCGTGACCGCGACGGCATCATCCCTCAGATCCATGACCTGCTTCTCCGTCCATATTCGTGTGTTGCCCCGTATGCTCTCCCTGACAGGTGGTTGCGTCCGTTCTGTTTCCTGAAGAGCCTTTATCGTGAACAATCTATTACCGCAGGCGTAAACCTGAGGTTAATGCCTGGCGGAGACGCTCAATCCCTGGATGGCCGAAGAGACCTCTTCAGGCGCGGCGCGAAATCTGCTAAATGCGACGGAAACGAGGAAAGCCGGGGCGTAGCGCAGCCTGGTAGCGCATCTGCTTTGGGAGCAGAGGGTCGCAGGTTCAAATCCT
>CAZNLW010000011.1:0-27647 GCA_964574205.1 uncultured Rhizobiaceae bacterium
GGCAAAATGACAAATCGTTGCAGTGGAAGCTGTCAGGTTATCCAGGACAGCCCCCACATAATTTTTACTGCAGAAAAGCATTTCCAGCCTGATCAGCAGGCTGGAAAACGTATGTTCACGTTCGACTGGATGGATCATGCACGACCGGGAATGAGGCCGGGATCGGGATGTCGAACAGCCCATGCCCTCATCTCCCGGCAGCGGATCATGGCATGAGATGACGGCCGATCATCCCGGCAGCAGGCTGCGGAAAGCCTTTGAGATCCAGGACTCCCTGTTTTCCTTCGGCTTCAGGCCCTGTTCGTTGAGCAGGGCATAGGCATCGCGATACCAGACCGAATTGGGAAAGTTGTAGCCGAGCACGGCCGCCGCCGTCTGCGCCTCGGAGCGGACGCCCAGCGCCAGATAAGCCTCCACGAGACGATAGAGCGCTTCCGGGGTGTGGGCCGTGGTCTGGTAGTCGCGGATCACGGTCCTGAACCGGTTGATGGCGGCCAGATAGTTGCCGCGCTTCAGGTAGTAGCGTCCCACCTCCATCTCCTTGCCGGCCAGGTGATCGCGGGCCAGCCTGGCCTTGGCCTGGGCATCTTCCGCATAGGGCGTGCCGGGATAGCGCCGCGCCACCTCCTCCAGCGCCTCCAGCGCCTTGCGCGCCGCCGTGGGATCGCGGCGCACATCACCGATGCGCTCGTAGTTGGACAGCGCGATGAGGTAATGGGCATAAGGGGCATCCTTGTGTCCCGGATGCAGGGTAAGGAAACGCTTCGCCGCGGCGATGGCCTCGTCATAGGCATTGCGCTGATACTGGGCATAGGCCTGCATGAGGATGGCCTTGGTCGCCCACTTGGAATAGGGGTGCTGACGTTCCACCTCGGCGAACTTCTTGGCCGCCGTCCTGTATTCACGCTTCTTCAGCGCCTCCAGGCCCGCGTTGTAGAGCTCCATGATGGGCTTCGTGTCATCCGTGGCCGCCTCCATGCCAGGCGCCACGGCATCCCGGGAGCCGATGGGCTTGCCGATGAGATAGTCGGTCAGCTCCGAACCCGAACAGCCGGCCAGCATCAGGCTCGCCAGCAGCAGGCCGCCGATTCCTATCGCCCGCCCGATCCTGCGCGGCCATATGTTCACCTGCCCTGCCTCCTCGTCATCGGGTCGCGAAAAATGCGCCCGCCACAAGTTCGCTTCATCCGCCACGCCACATCTTTTGCCCTGCCCCGGCCTGCCAGGCAAGCACCGCCTTCCCCCGCCCCGGCCAGGCAAGGGGAGAACAGCTCCACCCTAGACACGGCAAACCCGGCGGAATTGTGTTCCGCCGGGAGTGTTCCATGCTGTTCGCGCACATCCAAAATCCTTTCCGGCCCCGCGCAGAAACCCATTCAGTTCTCCTGCCGGCGCAGGAAAGTGGGAATGGACAGCTCGTCATCCTCCTGAACCGTGGGGGATGCCGTGTGCCGGTCCGGTTCCATGGGCGCCACCCTGGCGCCCTCCCGGCGCACCTGCGGCTCCTCGTGAACAGGGGCCTCGCCTTGAGGCTTTTCCTCGCGCCGCGACATGACACGCCCCAGGGTGGCCAGCTTCTTGAGGAGGGAACCACGGCCACCATGGGCCGGATGGCCACGGGCGGCATCCTCGATGATGCGATGCTTGTCCTTGACCAGCCGCTGCATGTTCTCCGGCAGATGGTCCACATCCGGCACCTTGGGCGCCACCGGCGCCGGCCGGTGCGGCTGACGGGAAACGACGGCCTCCCGCGCGGGCCTCCCGGCCTCCGGCGTCGCCGTCTCGGGCTCCTCGGGAGTCGCCGCGGCAGGGGCTTCGATCATGTGGGGCGCCTGCAGCGGGCTCCCGCCTTCATCCCCGGGAGAACGTTCCCCGTCCGGCACGGCGGACACGGCGTTCCCCCCACCGGCATTGCCGGCGCCCTCGGCTGCGGCTTTCGGCATTTCAGCGGGCGCCTCATCGGTTGCCGCCGCCGCAGCGGCAGGCGCCTGACTGTAGATGCTGCTGCCCGAAGGCACACCGGGCATCGGATAGTAGCAGGCGACACCATCGGTTGGTGCCGGCCGCTGCGGCTCGGAACGGGCAGCATCGATGCCATCATCCCGCAGACCGGTAGCCACGACGGAGACGCGCATGGTCCCCTCCAGCTCCTCCTCGATGGTGGCACCGACGATGATGTTGGCCTCTTCGTCAACTTCCTCGCGGATCCGGTTGGCCGCCTCGTCCACCTCATAGAGCGTGAGGTCCGGACCACCGGCGATGGAGATGAGCACACCACGGGCGCCGGTGAGCGAGACATCGTCCAGCAGCGGGTTGGAGATGGCTGCCTCCGCCGCCTCCACTGCGCGGTTCTCGCCGGAGGCCTCGCCCGTGCCCATCATGGCCTTGCCCATGTCGGCCATCACTGCGCGCACGTCCGCGAAGTCCAGGTTGATCAGGCCCTCCTTGGTCATCAGCTCGGTAATGGAGGCCACGCCCGAATAGAGCACCTGATCCGCCATGGCGAAGGCCGCGGTGAAGGAGGTTTTCTCGTTGGCCACGCGAAAGAGGTTCTGGTTGGGAATGACGATCAGCGTGTCCACGTGCTTGGCCAGATTCTCGATGCCCTTTTCGGCGATGGCCATGCGCCGCTTGCCCTCGAAATGGAAAGGCTTGGTCACCACCGCCACGGTCAGGATGCCCTGCTCCTTGGCCGCCTTGGCGATCACGGGCGCGGCACCCGTGCCTGTGCCGCCACCCATGCCGGCAGTGATGAAGGCCATGTGCGCACCGGCCAGGTGATCGATGATTTCGGAGAGGGCCTCCTCCGCCGCACCGGCGCCGATCTCGGGCCGCGAGCCCGCGCCCAGCCCCTGGGTGAGCGCGCTGCCCATCTGGATCTTGCGTTCGCAGGGGCTCTTGGCCAGCGCCTGGGCATCGGTGTTGGCCACCACGAACTCGACACCCGTGAGATTGGACTCGATCATGTTGTTCACGGCATTGCAGCCGCCACCGCCGACACCGAACACGACGATCCGCGGCTTCATCTCCGCCAGGTCGGGTACGCTGATGTTGAGGTTGGACATGGCCTTCTTTCCAGATTGGGTGGTTGTCCCGTCATGCACGTGGTTTCGATTTAGATAAGAAAAGGTTAACAGCCCCTTAAAACTTCGGCGGTTCTGATGCACCTCGCGACCGGCCGGCACGCCCCGGCGGCATCCCGGACGACCGGATATACGCCAGACGTGTGGTCACAGCTGACGCAGGAGCAAGATGTCCCCTTGTGTTACAGGAAGTTGACTGCCGAACCCGAGATTGGACATGAAGAAAGGGGAGAGCCACAGGCCTCCCCTCTTTCGCATTCGGCAATCATCGCACCGCCCGTGCTGGCCCGCAAGGCCGAACTCGCATTCAGAAATCCCCCAGCCAGGCCTTCACCCGCGAGAGATAGCCGCCCCGGCAGCTGTCGTCGGTGCCCGTGCGGCGTGGCTCTTCCTCCCCTTCCGGTGCCGGCAGGAAGGTCTGGCGCACGGGTTCCATGGCGTTGCGCAGCAGGCCGGCCACCACTGCGAACATGGGCGATTCCATGGCCTTGGGCAGGCCGGTAAAGGGCCGCGGCGAACCGATCCGGGCCGTGCCCCCGAGCACCCGTTCGGCCATCTCGCGCAGGCCCAGGAGCTGTGCCCCGCCCCCCGTGAGCACGACGCGGCGCACACCCAGGCGCTGCATGCCGCCTTCCGCAAGGCGTTCGCGCACCAGTTCCAGGATCTCCTCCACCCGCGGTCGGATGATGCCGGAAAGCAGGGAGCGCGGCACCTGCTGCATGGTGCCCGTGCCCTCCTCGCCCAGCATGGGCAGATCGAGCGTCTCCAGATCCTCGTCCAGGCCCGGCAGCACCGATCCATGGAGGGTCTTCAACCGCTCGGCCTCCGCCAGCGGGATGTTCAGCCCCAGGGCCAGGTCGCGCGTGATGTGGCCGGAGCCCACCGGCAGTGTGGCCGCATGCTCCAGTCGCCCTCGCACGAAGAGAGCCATGGACGTGGTGTCCGCGCCGATGTCCACCACCGCGCAGCCCAGTTCCGCCTCGTCCTCCACCAGCACCGCCCGCGCCGCTGCCTGGGCGGAAAGCAGGATGCCCGCCGGCTTCAGCAGGCAGCGGGAGAGCAGCATCTCCAGGTTGCGCAAGGGGCCGCGCTCGATGCTGAGCACGTTCACGAGGGCGGCCAGCCGATCGGCATGCATGCCGATGACGTCCTCATGCGTCTCCGGGCTGCCATCCAGCGAGAAGGCCGCCGGCGTCACGTGGATGATCTCGCGTTTCGGTTCGCGGAAACCGGCCACGGCCTGCGCGACGAGCTGCGAAACGTGCCGGTTGCGCACAGGCCCGCCACGGGGAATCTCCATCATCGCCTTCAGCGTGGTGCAGCCGGGCCGGCCACCGGAGATGTTCACCATCACCTCTTCCAGCGTCACGCCCGCCATGCGCTCGGCCGCATCCACGGCCAGGCGCACCGCCGCCTCCGCCGCTTGCGCATCCACGATCACGCCCCCCTTCACGCCGCGGGAAGCCTGCACGCCGATGCCCGTGATGCGGGCCGGCAGCAGCTGCTCGCGGCGCTGGCCACGATAGCGGCGCACCTCGGCGATCACGCAGCAGATCTTGGAAGAGCCGATATCCAGGGCAGCCACCGTACGCGCCCCCAGGCTGCCCCCACTCTCCCCGACAGTCTGCGGATAGAGCGATACCACGGTCATGAACGCATGAACTCCCTGAACACACTCACCACTCGGCCGGACTCCATCGGCTCCCGCATGTCGCAGCGCCGGTGGCCGGAAGGCACCGTTCCTAGTGGCCGCGCTTCTCTCCGGCGGCCCCTTTCTGCGGCCTCAGATGAAGGCGATCATCGAGGCGCAGGTCGAGGGCCGCCACGGCCTTCTCCTCCAGCCGGCGCGCCGTGAGGAGCCGGGCAAGCCGCGCAAGCGCCGCCTGTTCGTCCCGTTCCGGCAGCAGCACTTTCAGGCCGCTTGCCAGGTAGAGGTTCCACCGGCGATTGCCGACCCGCGCCGCGGCTCGCACCCGCGAGCGTAATGCCGGCAAGGCTTCCAGCCGGTTAACGAGCTCGGCCGCCTTCATGTTGGCGCCTTCGCCGGTCACCAGCAGCAAGTGCGAGAAACGTCCCGGATGCAGCGAGACGATGGCCACGCCCTCTGCATCCACGGGATAGAAATGGCCATCCGTCTGCCACAGGGCGATCGGCTCGCGCTCCTTGATGCGGATGCGCAGGCCGTTGGGATAGAGCATCTCCACCTGCGCCGCCTTCACCCAGTCCAGGTTTTCCAGCAGGCGCCGGGCCCGATCCGGCTCGAAGCCCAGCAGCGAGCCGCCGGTGCGCACGCCGATGGCCGTGAGCACGGCCTCGGGTCGATGATACTTGAGCCCCGAAATGGCCACCCGCTCCGCCTGCATGCCCACGAGGCCCGCCATGCGTCCCTCGAGGTTGTAGAGGGGGCTGGTCGGATCCTTCACATGGTCGCCCAGCTCCAGGCCATGGACGAGGGTCAGGGCCAGCACCGCAAGGCCGCTGCCGCGCAGCAGCGCGCCGGCGGCGGGTGAACGCCACCAGCTGCGCCGACGCAGGTAGCCGGGCAGACGGGCAGGCGCAGGGCGTCTCCTTCTGTCAGCGACCGGTCGAGGCATCGTCCACCATCCACATCACCAGTTCCTCGAAGGAGTGTCCGGCCACCCGGGCGATGTCCGGCAGCAGCGAGGTTTGGGTCATGCCGGGCTGGGTGTTGATTTCCAGCAGGATCAGGTCGGCATCCTCGCCTGCCGTGTCGTCATAGCGGAAATCGGCCCGCGTCACGCCGCGGCAGCCCAGGGCCCGGTGCGCCGCCAGGGCATGCACCTGCACGCGGTAATAGACGCTGGCGGGAATGTCCGCCGGGCAGATATGATCGGAGCCTCCCTCTTCGTATTTGGAGGCATAATCGTAGAAGCTGCCCTTTCTGGGCACGATCTCCAGCACGCCCAGGGCCACATCCCCCATCACCGCACAGGTCAGCTCCCGGCCGGGCGCGTAACGCTCCACCATCACCACATCGCCGAAAATGTCGCGCTCGTCTGCCAGCTGTCCCACCGGTTCCTCGAACTGCGAATGCACGATGTGGATGCCGACCGAGGAGCCCTCTGCCACTGGCTTGATCACATAGGGCGGGCTCATGGGATGGGCCGCGGCCGCGTCTTCCAGCGGCACGAGACGGCTTTCCGCCACCGGCACGCCGGCCTCGCGAAACAGCGCCTTGGCCCGGTGCTTGTCCATGGCCAGCGAGGATGCCAGCACGCCCGAGTGCGTATAGGGAATGTCGAGAATCTCCAGAAGTCCCTGCATGCAGCCGTCCTCGCCGAAGCGGCCGTGCAGGGCATTGAAGGCCACATCCGGTGCGATCTCCTTCAGCCGCGTGGCGATGTCGCGGTCCACATCCACTTCCGTCACCGTGTAGCCGCAGGTCTTCAGGGCCTCGGCCACGGCGCGGCCGGACGCAAGCGAGACCTCCCGCTCCGACGACCAGCCGCCCATGAGCACGGCCACGTGCGTGTCTTCCGGCTTGCGCCGGGGTTCGTAGCTTCTTGCCCGTGCCTTGTCGCTCATTGCCCCTCGTCCCGTTTCTGCCCCGCAGCCGGAATGCCGATGCGGCGGATCTCCCATTCCAGTGTGACGCCGCAGCGCGCCCGCACCATGGCCCGCACCAGCTCGCCCAGGGCCTCGATCTCGGCGGCACTGGCCTCTCCCTCGTTGATGAGGAAGTTGCAGTGCTTCTCGCTCACCTTTGCCCCGCCCACGCGCACGCCGCGCATGCCGGCCGCATCGATCAGCTCCCAGGCCCGCCTGCCCGGCGGGTTCTTGAAGGTTGAGCCACCCGTGCGCGCCCGCACCGGCTGCGCGGCCTCGCGCTGCGCCTGGATCTCCGCCATGTGGGCGGCGATCTCCTCGCGCCGTCCGGGCCGTCCGCGCAGCACGGCCTCGGTGAAGATCCAGTCGGCCGGCGCCTCGGTATGGCGATAGCGCATGCCCAGCGCCGCTGCCGTCACCTCGTGGATGCGCCCCTGCCGGTCCACGGCCCGGGCGGAGACAAGCACGTCCTTCACCTCGCCACCGTGGGCGCCGGCGTTCATGCGCAGCGCCCCCCCCATGGTGCCGGGAATCCCTCGCAAAAAGGTTAATCCTTCGATACCCTGCTCCAGGGCAAAGCGCGCCACCTTCACATCGGGCACGGCGGCGCCGGCACGCACCGTCACGTCGTCCACCCGTTCCAGGATATTGAAACCGCGCCCCAGGCGGATCACCACACCAGGGATGCCGCCGTCGCGCACCAGCAGGTTGGAACCCACGCCCACCACCGTCACCGGGATGTCCGGATCCAGCGCCGCCAGGAATGCCGCCAGGTCCGCCTCGTCCGCCGGCGAGAACATCACCTCCGCCGGCCCGCCCACGCGAAACCAGGTGATCTCGTTCATGGGCCTGTTGGGCACCAGCCGCCCGCGCACCGGCGGCAGGCGTTTCAGGAGCGCCTCGCCATCGATCACCGGCAGCGGATCACAACCGTTTGCCTTCGCGTTCCGACGGACCATGCCCCTCCCCCTGTCTCAGCGGGTATCCGCCAGCGCCGCCGGCAGGGCATGCGCCCATGACGAGATGTCGCCGGCGCCGAGGCAGATGACCACGTCCCCCGGCTGTGCGATCGCACGGATCACTTCCGGCAACTCCTTGCGCCCGGCGATGGTGCGCACGTCCCTGTGCCCGGCATCGCGCAGGGCCTGGGCCAGGGCCTCGTGATCGATGCCTTCGATGGGCGCCTCGCCTGCCGGATAGACGGGCACCAGCACCACCACGTCGGCCTCGTTGAAACAGGTGAGAAACTCGTCGAACAGCGCCTGCAGACGGGTATAGCGATGCGGCTGCTTGACGGCGATCACCCGGCCCGATCCGGCCACACGTCGCGCCGCCTTGAGCACGGCCGCAATCTCCACCGGATGATGGCCGTAGTCGTCATAGATGCGCACGCCGTTCCATGTGCCCACGAAGGTGAAGCGACGCCGCACCCCGCCGAAGCCGGCAAGGCCCTGGCGGATGTCTTCCGGCGCAACGCCCAGATGATGAGCAATGGCCACTGCCGCCGTGGCATTGAGCACGTTGTGTTCGCCCGGCATTCCGAGGAAGAGGTCGGAAATCTCCGTCACCCCTCCCGTGCGCCGATCGGCAATGCGCAGCGAGAAACGGCTGCCGTCGCCCTCTGCCTGCATGTCCGTGATCCGCACATCGGCCTGCGGATTGATGCCATAGGTGATCACCCGCCGGTCCACCACCCGCGCCGCCAGGGCCTGCACCTCCGGATGATCGATGCACAACACGGCGAAGCCGTAGAAGGGAATGGTCTGCACGAATTGCAGGAAGGCCTCGCGTTCCTTGTCGAAATCGCCATAGAAGTCCAGATGTTCCGGATCGATGTTGGTGACCACCACCACATCTGCCGGCAGACGCACGAAGGTGCCATCCGATTCGTCGGCCTCGGCCACCAGCCAGTCGCCACTGCCGATGCGCACGTTCGTGCCCAGATCGTTGATGATGCCGCCATTGACGATGGTGGGATCGAGCCCTCCCTGCACGAGCAGCTCGCCGATGAGCGAGGTGGTGGTGGTCTTGCCATGGGTGCCGCCCACCGCAATGGCATTGCGGAAGCGCATCAGCTCCGCCAGCATCTCGGCACGACGGACGACGGGCAGGTGCCGCGCGCGCGCCGCCTTCAGCTCCGGATTGTCCGGCCTGATGGCAGAAGAGACCACCACGATCTCCGCCTCTCCCAGGTTCTCCGGCGCATGACCGACGGCCACGGGAATGCCTTTCCGGCGCAGGCGCTGCACGTTCGCGCTGTCCTTCATGTCGGATCCCTGCACGACATAGCCCAGCTCGTGCAGGATCTCGGCAATGCCGCTCATGCCGATGCCGCCGATGCCGATGAAATGGATGGGACCCACATCCGTGGAGAACTTCATGTGCCGCGGCCGGTCGCAATCCGAGCCGGCACCGCCTGCCCCGTCCTTCCTGCTGCCCGTCATGTCTGCTGCTCCGTCAATTGTTCGTGCGCCCTCGCTTTCCGGCGGCGCATCGTTTTCTGGCGCATCATTCCCTTCATTCCGTGTCCATATTGCGGCCTCATGCCGGCATCGGGCGCATTTCGCAAGGGCTTCAGGTCTCTTCCCGCCGCGGCACCCGACCAGCGGCCAGAGCCTCCACCACATCGGCCAGACGCTCCGCCGCATCGGGTCGGGCGAGTGCTGCCGCCGCCTCGTGGGCCGCCATCAGCCGCGCGCGGTCGAACCGCAAACGGGTGAGGAAGGCCGCCAGCTTCTCTGCCGTGATCGCCGCCTGCGGCATCACCCAGCCGGCTCCGGCACGGGAGAAGGCCTCGGCATTGCGCAGCTGGTCATTGTCCAGTGCATGGGGCAGCGGCACCAGGATGGCCGGCCGCGCCATTATTGCCAGCTCCGCCACCGTGGAGGCTCCCGCCCGCGCGATCACCAGATGGGCCCTGGCCATGCGCTGCGGCATGTCATCGAAGAAATCCTTCAGTTCGGCCACGATTCCGGCCTCGCCGTAGGCCCTGGCCACCCGCTGCAGGTCCTCCGGCCGGCACTGCTGGGTCACCCGCAGCGCCCGCTTCACGGCTGCCGGCAGGGCTGCCAGCGCCGGCGGCATGATGTCGGAAAGGAAACGCGCCCCCTGCGATCCTCCGAAGACGAGAATCTCGAAGGTCTCTCCCACCCCTTCCGGCGGATCATAGGCCGTGGCCCAGCGCTTGGCCGCCTCGATGACGGCGCGGCGCACCGGATTGCCGGTGAACACCGTTCGCGCCGCTCCTCCGGCCGGCAGCCCCGCCACCTTGGGAAACGAAGTCGCGATCGCCCGGGCCTTGCGTGCCAGCAGGCGATTGGCCCGGCCCATGACGGCATTCTGTTCATGAACGAGCGTGGGCACGCGCAAGGCCTGTGCAGCCAGCAGCGGCGGCAGCGAGGGATAGCCGCCGAAACCCGCCACCACCGCCGGCTGCCGCGCCAGAATGGCCCGCCGCGCCACGAGAAAGCCGCGCAGCAGCCGCGTCAGCTGTCCCGGCACGCGCCAGGGCTTGCCGGGCGTGAGGGTCGACGAGGGGATCACCAGCATTTCCGCGGCCGGAAAGTCTCGGCCATAGTCGCGGGCCCGGATATCGCTCATGAGCACCGTGACCCAGCCTCGTGCCACCAGTGCCTCGGCCAGAGCCTGGGCGGGAAACAGATGGCCGCCCGTTCCGCCAGCCGCCAGCACGGCCACGCGTCGCATGCCCATGCCGCCACTGCCGCCACCGGCAGGAGATGTCGTTTGCGCCGTCACGATGCCGCGCCCTCCGCCATGCCGGCCGATGCGCCCATGGCGCCTGCCCTGTCCCCGGTGGCCGGGGCCATCACGACCGGTTCGGGGATGTCCAAGTCCGCATCTTCCGGCTCGTCCTCGCGCAGCAACGCCAGCGCCAGACCCAGGCCGATGGCCGCCGCCCACAGCGAGGAGCCGCCATAGGAGAGGAGCGGCAGCGTCATGCCCTTGGCCGGAAGCAGCTGCACGTTCACGCCCATGTTGATGAAGGCCTGCAGCCCGAAGAGAATGGCCAGGCCGTTCACCGCCAGTCGGCGGAAGGTGCTCTGCATGCGCCCGGCCCTGAGCATCAGCCGCAGGACCACGAAGGCATAGAGCAGCACCACCAGCATCACGGCCACGAAGCCGAATTCCTCGCCCACCGCGGCGAAGATGAAGTCCGTGTGGGCGTCCGGCAGGTGCTTGTTGGCCATGCCGCCCCCCGGCCCCAGGCCCAGCAGCCCGCCATTGCGGAAGGCCTCCAGCGCGAAGTCCATCTGATCACGCGCGCCATCCGGCAGCTGCGGTGGATTGAGGAAGCGGTCGATGCGTGCCCGCACGTGCGGAAAGGCCAGCCATGCGCCGATTGCACCGACGATACCCAGGCCGGCGAGCATCAGCATGTGACGCCAGCGCATGCCGGAGAGAAACAGAAGCCCCGCCCAGGCCCCCGTGACGAGGATGGTCTGGCCCATGTCGGGCTGCAGCACCAGCAGGCCGGCAAACAGCCCGTAAAGCCCCCAGGCGATGGCCGTGGCCGGCACGTCCGGCCGCCGGTGCGCCTCGGCCAGGAACCATCCGGCCAGGATCAGGAAACCGGGCTTGACGAACTCCGAGGGCTGCATTGACAGCGGACCCACGTTGATCCAGCGATGCGCGCCTTTGATCTCCGGCCCGATGAGGAGCGCCAGCACCATGAGCATCAGCCCGCCCCCATACAGGGCCAGGGCCACGCGCCGCACCTGGCGGGCATCCAGCATGCTCATGCCCACCAGCAAGGCCGCCGCCGGCACGAGAAACGCCAGATGACGACGGAAGAAATGCAGTCCGTCCAGACCGATGCGTTCCGCCACCGGCGGACTGGCGGCCAGCGAGAAGATCACGCCCAGCGCCATCAGGATGAAGGTCGCCCCCAGCAGCCACCAGTCCACGGTGAACCACCAGCGCGCCAGCAGTCCCCTGTCCTTTCGCGAGATCAGCGCCATGTGTCTCATGCCCCCTTTCCTGCGGCCGGGGTCCCGGCACCGGCCACACCCTGTCCGGCCTGTTCGTCCCGTCTTCCGTGAGTCGTGTCTGCGGATTCGGATCGGTTCGCTTTCCGCTCGCGCAAGGCCTCCACGAGCGCCCGAAAGTGCTCGCCCCGTGCCTCGAAGGAGGGATACTGGTCGAAAGAGGCACAGGCGGGCGCCAGCAGCACCACCGGGTGGTGCACCCGGCCGGCCCAGAGATCCGCCTTCGCATCGGCCAGGGCCTGCACCACCGCCCTGTCCAGGGTCTGCACCACGGCATGCGGCACGCCGGCCGCCTCCAGCGTTTCCGCAAAGGCGACTGCCGCCTCGCCGATGAGATAGGCCTTGCGCACTTTCGGGAAATGGCCGGCCAGCGGCGCAATGCCGCCGGCCTTGGCCTGCCCGCCGGCAATCCAGTAGATCTCGTCGAAGGTGGCAAGCGCGCGGGCCGCCGCCTCGGCATTGGTGGCCTTGGAATCGTTGACGAAGGCCACCCCCTCCACCGTGCCCAGCGGCTCCATGCGATGCGCCAGGCCCGGAAAACGATTGAACGCGCGCGCGATCATGCCGGCTTCCAGCAGCAGCGCCCGGCACGCGCCCCAGGCGGCCGCGGCGTTCTGCCAGTTGTGCACGCCACGCAGGCTTCGCGCCATGGCCAGATCCATGCCCTGCACCGTGCGCCCCCCCTTGCGTTCGTGCAGGACGCCGTCGATGACGCAGATGCCCTCATCCAGCATCCGTCCCACCGAGAAGGACACGCGGCGCACGCCTGCCGGCAACGTCTCCAGGGCCTGCCGGCAGAAGGCGTCGTCCACCGAGATCACCGCCACGTCCCCCGGCACCTGGTGAGCAAAGAGCCGCGCCTTCACGGCCGCATAGCGTTCCAGGCTGCCATGCCGGTCGAGATGATCGGGCGTGACGTTGAGCAGCACGCCCACATCGGGGCGGAAACCGGGCGAGAGATCGATCTGATAGGAGCTCATCTCCAGCACGTAGATGCGTCCCGGCCGCGGCGCCGGCAGCGAGAAGACGGCGCGCCCGATGTTGCCGCCCACATGGGCATCCAGTCCATGGGTCTTCAGCACGTGGCCGATCAGGGCCGTGGTCGTGGACTTGCCATTGGTGCCCGTGATGGCCACGATGCGGGCGCCCGCGCGGCGGGCCTCCGCATGAAAGATGGCCGTGTCGCCGATCACCGGAAGGCCGGCATCTTCTGCCTTGCGCACCGTCCAGTGTGGCACGGGATGGGTGAGCGGCACGCCCGGGCTCAGCACCAGGGCATCCAGTGTGGCAAAGTCCACGTATCTCAGATCCACCAGCGGCAGCCCGGCGGCCTTGGCCCGTTCGCGACCTGCAATGCCGTCATCCCAGGCCAGCACCTCCGCCCCGCCCCTGATCAGTGCCCTGGCGCAGGCGATGCCGGAACGCCCCAGTCCGAAGACGGCCACCCGCCGGCCGGCATATGTCTGTGCCGCAAAGGTCACGATGGATGGGCTCCCTCTGCTGTTTCCTGTGGCCCCGCGCGTCTTCCCGTGCCTCCATCATCAGCGCAGCTTGAGCGTGGCCAGACCGATGAGTGCGAGCACCACGGCAATGATCCAGAACCGGATGACGATGGTCTCCTCCTTCCAGCCCTTCTTCTCGAAATGGTGATGCAGCGGCGCCATGCGAAAGACGCGCCGGCCCGTGAGCTTGTAGGAGACCACCTGCACGATCACGGAGACCGTCTCCAGCACGAACAGGCCCCCCACGATGGCGAGCACGATCTCGTGCTTGGCCGCCACCGCGATGGCGCCCAAGGCCCCGCCCAGGGACAGCGAACCCGTATCGCCCATGAAGATCTGGGCCGGTGGTGCATTGTACCAGAGAAAGCCCAGGCCCGCGCCGAGAATGGCCCCGGTGAGCACGGCGAGCTCCCCTACACCCCGCACATAATGCAGCTGCAGGTAGCTGGCAAAGACCGCATGGCCCACGAGATAGACGATCAGCCCGAAGCTGGCCGCCGCGATCATGACCGGCACGATGGCCAGTCCGTCCAGTCCGTCGGTCAGGTTGACCGCATTGCCTGCCCCCACGATCACCAGCACCGCAAAGGGCAGGAACCACCAGCCCATCTGCAACAGCAGATCCTTGAAGAAGGGAAAGGCGAGCGCGGTGGAAAGTTTCGGATCGCCCGCCTTGATGATGATGAACGTGCCGATCCCGGCCACCAGCACCTCCAGCAGCAGCCGCATCCTGCCCGAGAAGCCGGCGGTGGAACCCGTGGTCACCTTCAGATAATCGTCATAGAAACCGATGGCGCCAAAGCCCGTGAGCACGAACAGCACCGCCCACACATAAGGGTTGGTGAGATCGGCCCAGAGCAGCGTGGTCACCACGATCGCGCCGAGAATCATCAGCCCGCCCATGGTGGGCGTGCCGGCCTTGGCGAAATGGGTTTCCGGCCCGTCGTCCCGGATGGGCTGGCCCTTGCCCTGCTTCACCTTGAGCAGGGCGATGAGTCGCGGCCCGAACATGAAGAGCAGGAACAGCGCCGTCATGATGGCGCCACCGGTGCGAAACGTGATGTAGCGCAGCACGTTCAGCACCGGAAACGACTCCACCAGCGCCTGTGACAAGTGATAGAGCATGCTGCCCTCACCTCCCGTGATCGCCGCCGAACCGCTCGCGCAGGGCCCTGGCGATGGCCCAGGCGCGCATGCCATGCGATCCCTTCACCATGATCACGTCTCCCGGCCGCACATCCTCCAGCACGAAGGGCAGCAGGGCCGCCGCCTCCTCACGCCAGACACCGCGCCGGTCCACCGGCAGGGAATCCCACAGGGATTTCATGAGCGGTCCGCAGGCATGAAGCACGTCCACGCCCGCCGCCTCCAGGTCCGGCGCCAGGCCGGCATGGAGCGCTGGGCCCATGTCGCCAAGTTCCAGCATGTCGGCCAGCACGGCCACGCGCCGTCCGCCGGCCCCGGGCTCGGTCTCGCCCAGGCTGGCGAGCGCCGCGCGCACCGAGGCCGGGTTGGCATTGTAGCTTTCGTCCAACAGCAGGGCCGTGCCGCCGGTCGGCAGATGCAGCACATGCCGCTGACCCCGCCCGGTGGGCACGGAGAAGCTCGCCAGACGGTGCATGATCGCCGGCAGGTCCAGCCCCAGGGCCAGCCCCGTGCCCATGACTGCCAGGGAATTGAGGGCCACGTGCCGCCCGGGCGCGCCGACGCGCCAGATGGCCTCCTCGCCCTCGATGCGCGCGCGCACGCTCACCCCTTCTCCGTCGCTGTGTGCCGCCAGCAGGCAGATGTCGCAGGGGCCCGCCGCATGGGCGCCACAGGTGCCATAGGTGATGATGCGAGAGGCCCCGGCCCTTTCGGCGGCAGTGCGCAGCCTGTCCGCATGGGGAGCATCGGCGTTGATCACCGCCACGCCGCCCGGCACCAGACCGGAGAAGATCTCGGCCTTGGCCTGTGCAATCCCCGCCAGCGAGCCGAAGGCACCGATGTGGCTTTCCGCCACATGGGTGACGATGGCCACGTGCGGGCGGGCCATGCGCGCGAGATCCGCAATCTCGCCCGGCGCGTTCATGCCCATCTCGATCACGGCGAAATCGCTGGTCTCCGGCAGTCGCGCCAGCGTGAGCGGCACCCCCCAGTGATTGTTGAACGAGGCCTTGGCCGCATGCACCGTTCCCACGGCGGCCAGGGCATGCGCCATCATGTCCTTGGTCGTGGTCTTGCCCACCGAACCGGTGATTCCGATCACCTTCGCCTGCGTCCGCTCGCGCCCGGCCCGCCCCAGGGCCTGCAGCGCGGCAAGCGTGTCGTTCACCACCTGCAGCGGACCGGCTGCTTCCATCTCCGCATCCGGTTGCGAGACCACGGCCAGCACCGCGCCCTTGCGCAGGGCCTCGGCGGCAAAGGCGTGTCCGTCCATGCGCACGCCACGAATGGCAAAGAACACCTCACCGCCGGTCACCTCGCGGGAATCGAAGGTCACCCCCGCAATGGCCCTGGGGGCTTCGCCCACGAGCCGGCCGCCCACGGCCGATGCCAGGGCCGCATATGTCCACAGGGGCGCCGTCACCGGTCCTGTTCCTCCTCGATCCAGCGCAGGATTTCCTCGTGATCGGAGAAGGGATGCACCGCGTTCCCGACGATCTGGCCCGTCTCATGCCCCTTGCCGGCCACCAGCAGGATGTCACCTTCTTTCAGCAGCGCCATGCCCTGGCGGATGGCCGCCGCCCGGTCGGCGATCTCCATGGCGCCGGGGCAGGCGGCAAGGATCGCGCGACGGATCCTCGCCGGATCCTCGTGGCGGGGGTTGTCGTCGGTCACGATGACCACATCCGCCAGCTGTGCGGCCACCTCGCCCATCTGCGGGCGCTTGCCGGCATCGCGATCGCCACCGGCACCAAACACCACGATCAGCCGCGCGCCGGTGCCCACGTAGGGCCGCAGTGCCTCAAGCGCCGCCTTCAGGGCATCGGGCGTGTGCGCATAGTCCACGAAGACGGCCGCCCCGCTGGCCGTTCGCGCCACCAGCTCCATGCGCCCGCGCACGCTCCTCAGCCGTTCGAGGCCAAGGATGGCCTCCTCTTCCGGTCCGCCGGCCGCTATCACCAGACCGGCCGCCACCAGGGCATTCTCGGCCTGAAACCGCCCCACCAGCGGCAGATAGATCTTGTATTCGCGTTTGCGCGTGCGCAGCCTGAGCTGCTGACCGAATCCCTCGATGCGTCGTTCCACCATCTCGATGCCATGGCCGACCAGGCCCACGTCCAGCACCAGCAGCCCCCGTTCGCGTGCCCGCCGGGCCACCTCCGCGCCGGCCTCGTCGTCCACGTTGATCACGGCCCCTGCCGGCGGATGCAGCAGCGCCTCGAAAAGGCGCATCTTGGCCTCGAAGTAGGCATCCATGTCCCGGTGATAGTCCAGATGGTCACGCGAAAAGGAGGTGAATCCGCCGGCCGTGAGGCGCACGCCGTCCAGCCGGTGCTGCACCAGACCGTGCGAGGAGGCCTCCATGGCGAGATGCGAAATGGCGCGCTTGCGCATCTTCGCCAGCACCTCGTGCAGGGTCACCGGATCCGGCGTGGTATGGCCCACATCCAGGTCCTCCACGTCCACCCCGTGCACGCCCAGGGTCCCCATGGAGGCGGCCCGAAATCCCATGAACCGCCAGATCTGACGCACGAAATCCACCACCGAGCTCTTGCCGTTGGTGCCGGTGACAGCCACGATGGTCACCGGCTGATGGAGGAAGAAGCGTGCGGCAATGAGCGCCAGCGCCCGGGCCGGATTGTCGCTGCGCACGATCGTCACCGGCCGGGGCAGATCGGGCAAGGGCACGTCGCGCCCCGCCAGCAGGGCCACGGCGCCCCTTTCCACCGCCTCGGGAATGAAGCGGGCGCCATCCGTCTGCGTGCCCGGCAGGGCGGCAAACAGCCAGCCGGGACGCACCTTGCGCGAGTCCTGGGTGATGCCGAGGATCTCGATGTCGCCCTCCCCCTCGATCTCGCAGCATTTCGCCAGATGTTTCAGCCTGTGTGGCATGCCTGCACGCTCCGCTCACTGACCTCGTTGTCGTCTTGCCGGCCCATGCTTGCGCGCAACGCGCGCAGATGCCTATCGCTGCAGCGTCCGTCCGGGGGTTTGCGCCCTGCTCCGGGCTGCCGTCAAGGGCTTGCCCCAGTCGGGATTGATCTGCCGCCAGCGTTTGAGCTCCTCCTGGGCCTCGGGCGTATCGAGCTTCGGTTCCACGCCCAGGATCGGCGCGATGCGGGCGATCACGCGGCCGGCCGTGGGCACGGCATTCCAGCCCGAGGTGGCAAATCCTTTCGTCTCCGGTGTCGGTCGCGGATCGTCCAGCATCACCAATACCAGATATTGCGGATTGTCCATGGGAAAGGCGCCGATGAACGAGGTCAGCCGGTGATCCTTGGAATAGCGCCCGTTGATCACCTTCTCGGCCGTGCCGGTCTTGCCCCCGACGCGCCAGCCCGGCGCGGCAGCCCTTCTGGCGGTGCCCTTGATGGCGTTCAGCCGGAACAGGTAGCGCATCTTGCGCGAGGTTTCCTCGGAGATGATCCGCCGGCCCAGGGCGCGGGCCGCTTCCGGATCCCGTTTCAGGAAGGTGGGGGGAATCATGATCCCCCCGTTGACCAGCGCCGCGATCACTGCCGCGCCCTGCAAGGGCTGCACCGCAAAACCGTGACCGAAGGAGGCCGTGGCGGACGTCACCGGGGTCCAGCGCCGCGGCAGCAGGGGGCGTGCCGCCTCCGGCAGCTCGGTCTTCAGACGCGAGAACAGCCCCACCTTCTGCAGAAAGGCCCTGTGTCGCTCAAGCCCCACTTCCAGCGCCATCCTGGCCGTGCCGATGTTGGAGGAGTGAATGAAGATCTCCGGCACCGTCAGCCAGCGGCGCTGGGCATGATAGTCGCGGATCTTCTGCCGCCCGATCCTGAGCGGAAAACGCGCGTCGTAGGACTTATCCAGCGTGGCCGTGCCGGCTTCCAGCGCCATGGCGAAGGTGACCGCCTTGATCACCGAGCCCAGCTCGAACACGCCGGCGGTCATGCGGTTCAGCCGGTCCTTGCGCAGGGCCTCGCGCCGGTCGCGGGAATTGGGGTTGAAATCGGGCAGCGAGACCAGCGCCAGCACCTCTCCCGTGCGCACGTCCATCACCAGCCCGCCGGCCCCGATGGCATGATAGCGGGCCATGGCTCGTTCGAGCTCCGCCCGCAGGGCATGCTGCACGCGCACATCGAGGGCCAGCACCGCCGGCGAGGCCTCGTTTCCGCTCTCTTTCATGAGAGAGGCGGTATAAAGCGCGCCTTCGCCATCCAGGAAACGCTCGATGCCGGCCAGCCCCTTCGAATCGATGTTGACGAAGCCCACCACATGGGCCGTCAGCCGCCCCATGGGATAGACGCGGCGTTTCTCCTTCATCACCCGCACACCGGGAATGCCCAGGTTCAGCACCTTCTGCTCCAGGTCCGGATCCACCTGGCGGCGGATCCACACGAACTTGCGCCGCCGGTCAGAGAGCTGCCGGCGCAGCCTTGCCGGATCGAGCCCGGGCAGCACGCGGACGAGCATGTCCACCGCCTCGTCCACGTCGATCATGCGGTAGGGCTCGGCGAAAATGGAGGCAAAGGGAATGTCGGCCGCCAGCAGGGTGCCGTTGCGGTCCACGATGTCGGGCCGCGGGATGTGGGCCTTGCGCACCACCCGGGGCCGCGCCTCCTCGCCCGGCCCCAGCGACAGCCAGGCGGCCTTGGCGGCCACCAGGGCAAAGAGAAGACCGGCCATCGCCATGGCGAACACCTGCCGGCCGGAGAGCCGCCGGCGTCTGACGAGATAGGCCGCCGTCATCGTGCCGTCCTCCCCTGACTGGCGCCGCCGATGCCGGCTCCCGAGCCTTCCGCCTCCAGTCGCGAAATCAGGGCCGCCAGGGGATCGCCAGTGGCGGCATGGGGCACATGACGACGCAGGGGCAGCCCATCCAGCACCATGCCCAGGGGGGCCATGTGGGTCGGAGCCACAGGTCCCAGTGCCAGGTGCCGGCGCACCAGCCGCTCGATGCGCACGGGACTGGACAACGTGGCCCATTCCACTTCCAGGATGCGCAGTGTCTCCTCCTCGCGCGCGATCTCGGCCTTCAGCTGGCGGATCTCCCGCTCCGCCTGCCGGGTGTCCAGCTCGCGCACGTAGAGCACCACCGTGAAGGCCACAAGCCCGGCCAGCAGCACGACATTGAGCGCCGTGAGATATCTCATCGCCTGCCCCCTTTTCTGCCCCCCTTGCGGAGCCGTCCGAGCCCTGCAAGCCGTGGCACGCCCAGCAACTGCGGATCCAGCGCCATGGCCGGTGCGGCCGTGCGCTCGCCAGCCCGCAGCCGAGCCGAACGCGCCCGCGGATTGGCTGCCACTTCGGCGGCCTCCGGCACCAGCCCGCCGCGGGCGATGTCCCTGAACGTGGGCGTGACGGCCGGCACCACCGGCAAATGCCGCGGGGCCGGATCCACGAGCCGCCCGCTGCGCTGGGCGAAGAAACGCTTGACGATGCGGTCCTCCAGCGAATGGAAGCTCACCACCACCAGCCGCCCCCCGGGTTTCAGCACGCGCTCCGCCGCGGCCAGCCCTTCGGCCAGCTCTTCCAGTTCGCGGTTGACATGGATGCGCAGCGCCTGGAATGTGCGCGTGGCCGGATGCGCCTGGCCCGGCCGTTTCGGCCCCAGCACGCCTGTGACAATCGCGGCCAGCTCTCCCGTGGTGGTGATCGGAGCCTTCTCGCGCCTGCGCACGATGGCCCGGGCAATGGCCCGCGCCCGCCTTTCCTCGCCGTAGATGCGCAGGATGGCGGCCAGCGTCTCCTCGTCGGCCGTGTTCACCACATCGGCGGCCGATGGGCCCTCGCCGTCCATGCGCATGTCCAGCGGGCCGTCGTGCAGAAAGGAGAAGCCCCGCCCGCCCTGGTCCAGCTGCATGGAGGAAACACCGAGATCCAGCACCACGCCATCCACGCTGCCAAGCGCAACACCGGCTTCGGAAAGGGCCTCTTCCATCTGCGAGAAGCGCCCCTGCCACAGGAAGAGCCGGGGCGAGAACGCCGCCGCCAGCTCCCGGCCGCGGGCGATGGCTTCGGGATCACGGTCGATGCCCACCAGGCGCACATCCGGCGTGTCCAGAATGGCCCGTGCATGACCACCGGCACCAAAGGTGCCATCCACATATACCCCACCCGGGCGCACCTGCAGCAGCGAGACGACCGCCTTCAGCATCACCGGCACATGCGGCATGGCCGCATCCGCCACCGCCGCCGACGGCATGGCCGTGGCGGTTGCATTCTCCTCCTGGCCGATTGCCGGCCTTTCCGCCTTTTCCCGTTCCGAGGGCACTGGCTGAGCGAATCCGCATTGCGGCGGCGATGCCGGACGCGCCGGCATGCACCCCCGTCATCATGGTTAATGTCCGGTTGAGAAGCTTGCCCGAGGCTCGTTAACAAAAGGTTGTCAAGCCGAACAGGGCGAACCTGCCCCAGCTGTCGACCCAGCCGCTCATGCCTGCGCGCCCGCATGCTGGATCGCCGAAACGAAAGCCTTCTGCCTCGTCATCAACCCGTCAGCTGGGCTGCCGTCCCGGACAGACAGGCACGAAGGGACGCCCCTCGCCTGCCCCGCCCCTGGCGGGCGGCATGGCGAGAGGCTGCCCCGAGATCAGGCTGCGCTTGCCGGCCGGCCTGTAAGCCGGGTTCTGTGCCCGCCCCGGGCCAGCGCAGAAAGCCTGCAGGGCGGGTGATGGCCATTCATCTGGGACGCACATCGCTGTGCGCCTCACGCGACCAACCCGGACGGCTCGGGCCGGAAACACGCCCTGCCCCTGCGCCTTGGCGCAAGGGCGCGCCGTCCCTATTCGGTCTTGCTCCGGACGGGGCTTGCCGTGCCGCTCCTGTTGCCAGGAGCGCGGTGCGCTCTTACCGCACCCTTTCACCCTTGCCCGCGCCTGATCCTCCTGCCTTGCGCAGGCAGGCGCGTCGGCGGTCTGCTTTCTGTGGCGCTTTCCCTGGGAAGGCCTGACAGCCGGCAGAAGTCGGCCCGGCCCTCCCGCCGGGCGTTACCCGGCGTCCCGTTTCCGTGGAGCCCGGACTTTCCTCCAGGGTCACCTGCCGCGGCGACAGGCACCCCGGCGGCCATCCGGCCGACCGGCAGGGGCTATGTAGGCATCCCGCACGGCCGGATCAAGGCAGGATCCATTTTCCGCATCTCCTTCGGCTTCTCGCATGACGATTCCGCCTTCAGCTCACGGCCCTCGTCATGACCTGTCGCACCCGGCACGCCAGGGCCTGCGTGTGCGCATCGGCAAGTCCATCCACCCGTGAGGGACGAAAACGGCGCTGGAATGCCCGCACCACGGCCGCCGTCTCCGCGCAATAGCGACCCGTCTGCGGCAGGCAGTAGCCGATGGCCGCAAGGTCCGCCTGCAGCGCGGCCACGGCCACGCCCGAATCCCCTGGCCCCAGTGTCCTCCCCCCTGCAGCCGGAACCGGCACGTCCTCCTCCGCCACATGCACGGCAATATCGGCCGCGGCCAGCCGCGCCCAGGGAAAATGCTCGCCCGGATCGCACTTGCGCGCCGGCGCCACGTCGGCATGGCCCGTCACCCGCACTGGCGCAATGCCATGGCGAGTCATGATGTCCCTGCACAGGGCGATCACCGCCGCGATCTGCGCCTCGGGATAGGGCGGCAGGCCCTCCTCCGCCGCATGGCCGGCGTTCTGGATCTCGATGCCGATGGAACAGGAGTTGATGTCCCTCTCGCCGGCCCAGCAGGCCACGCCGGCATGCCAGGCCCGCGCCCGTTCATCCACGAGCTGGATGATCTCGCCATCCTCGTCCACCAGGTAATGGGCCGACACCTGCGAATCGGGACTGCACATCCACAGGAGAGCCGATTCGGCCGAGGGACAGCCCGTGTAGTGCAGCACGATCATGTCGATGCGGCCCTTCCCCCGCCGGGGGCCGAAGTTGGGCGAGGCCACCTTGCGCCGCACGAGAGGGCTCGACAGCCATGACGATTCGTCCATGGCGTCATGTTCCGGGCCGACGCCCGGGCCGTTTCGATCATCATTCTTCATGTCTCATGCCCCAGCCGTTCCGCCGGCGCACCGCCGGATCCCCCGCCGCCTCCCGCCGAGGCACGCATCCCTGCCTGCTGCCGCTCGGCCCGGATGGCCTCCCAGGCCGCATTGATGGCGGCCATGCGCGCATGGGCCAGCTTCAGCACCACTTCCGGCATCCCTCTGGCCAGGAGCCTGTCGGGATGATTCCCGCGCCCCGGACGGCGCCAGAACTGGCGAATTTCTTCATCAGAATCACAAGGATTTGCGCCAAGAACTTGATATGGAACATCAGCCGGATGGCGCACACACCGCGCGCGAATGCAACGAAACCGATGAGAAAGACGAAAGATCTCCGCCACCCGCTCGAGAAAGTGCATTTCCGAAGGATGCACGACACCATCTGCTGCAGCCACGTGAAAGAGCGCCTCCAGTACCTCCTCCCGCATCTTCGGCTGATGGCGAAAAAGCCGGGCGATCTGCCGGGCATGCGCCTCGAAGCCCTGCACCGAGGCCGAGGCGATGTCGAACAAACGCTTCACGTTGCGCCGCTCGCGGGCCGGTACCGCGAAAAGCCGCGCCACCACGTCGCGTTCGGCACGGAACCGTCGCCCCTGGCCCTCTTCCAGATCGGGCGCGATACCATGCCCACCATGAAGGCCATGCGGTTCTCCGACAACATGCATGTCCTTCAGGGGCTCCCCCTGCACGTTTCAGCCTTCGGGCCGCAGCTGCGGGCGCGGCAAGGGCACGCAGGTCGCCTGGCGCACGGGGGCGGCCGGTGCACACTGGTGCAGCAGGATGGCGCCGTGATCCTGCCCCTCGCCTTCATGTTCCGGCTCCACATGGATGGTCACACCGACGTCCTTGCCGAACTCGGCACGCAGGGCATGCTCGATGCGATCGCAGATTTCATGCGCCTCATGCACGCTCATGGTGCCCGGCACCACCAGGTGAAAGTCGATGAAGAGCGCGCTGCCCGCCCGTCGCGCCCTGAGGGCATGAAACTCGATCGCGCCGCGGGCATGATCGCGGATGACATGGCGGATCCTGTCCATGGTATCCGGTGCCGGCGCGGCGTCCATGAGGCCATCGGCCGACTGTTTCAGGAGCCCCCAGCCGGCCCAGAGAATGTGAGCTGCCACGACCATGGCGATGAGCGGATCGAGAATGAACCAGCCGCTCACCGCCGCGATGACGACACCCCCCAGCACACCAATGGAAGTATAGACATCTGCAAGCAGATGCTTGCCGTCCGCCACCAGGGCCGGCGAGTTGAGCCGACGGCCGCTGCGCATCAGCACCCAGCTCCACAAGCCGTTGACCACACCGGCAGCCACGTTCACGAGAAGGCCCGGGTTGTCCCACGAGAAGGTGCGCGGGGCCTGCAGGGCGCCAATGGCCTCGCGAAAGATGGCCACGGCTGCCACCACGATCAACGCGCCTTCGAGCGCCGCGGAGAAGTATTCCGCCTTGTGATGACCGTAGGGGTGTTCCTCGTCGGGTGGCTGGCTGGCCACATGAATGGCCGTGAGCGCGGCAATGGCCGCGGCGATGTTGACGATGCTTTCCAGCGCATCCGAATAGAGCGCCACCGAGCCCGTGAGCCAGTAGGCCACATACTTCAGTCCAAAGACGAGCAGGCCCACCAGAATGGAGCCGATGGCGATCTTCTTGGTCTCGGTCATGTTCTGCCTGTCCAGAAGGGACCGGAAGGCCTAGCGCCCTCAACGCCCGGAAGGGCCTGAAAATACCCTTGTCTGCCCCGTCGTTCTGCTTCTTGCACTGGCGAACGGTTCGCCTGCCGCTTGCAGACCCGCCGGTTTGATGGGGGCGCCGGGATCATGAACGAAAACATCCCCGCTGGCGCGCACCCTCTTGCCCGCGGGGATGACATGGACCTTGCGTCAATCTTGTATTGACAGTCTTGTATTGACCTTGCGTCGACCGTGTATCCTGCCGTGTTCGATCGCGTTCGGCCACCCGCGCTGCCCACCCGTCGGATAAGAGGCCATCCACCGATCCCGCAGCCGAGTTTCCCGTGTCGGATCGAACTCAGCGGCGCACGTTGGCCGCCACCTTCACGGGGGCGAGATCGGTCACCGGTGCCTTGCTGGCCTGATCGGTATCATCTTCCCTGAACTCGCAGCCCATGAGCACGGCCGTGGCCACGGCAGCCGGGCCGAAGGTGACGGCAAAGCCGCCCGCCAGCAGGAACACGGCGGCAAACCAGTAGCTGGAGTGGGAAATAAGGCTCCACAGCCCGCCCACATCCAGATAGAGAATGGCAGCCAGCATGCTCCAGCCGATGGCCACGCCAATACCGATATTGCGCAACACGAAGCGCACCAGACGCGGCAGCCGGTTCCATGTGCGGGCGATCATTCCTCCTACCTCCCGTCGGTTGTGGAATCCGTTGTGTTCATGTCGCATTCTGCAACATGTCCGGCAAAAATCAACGGGGCAGCCTGTCGCGTCGGCAATATGCGATCATTTTTCCGTCTTCCGGTCGCTTTCCCCTGCCCTGCCCGCTCTTGCCGCGCCAGATTCAAGAAGGGCGGCACCATGGCCGCCCGGCCCTGCGCAATGCCGTTGCATGCGCAACCGAAGCGATGCCCCGTTCACCGGTTCAGCGCGGCCACCAGCGCGTTCACGTCGCCGTTCTTGCGCTCCAGATAGCGGTGGAAGAGACCCCGCTGCAGATAGGCCAGCGAAAAGCCCATCACCTTCACGTCCAGAACCTTCCAGCGGCCTCGCCGCCTGGCCACGCGCCAGACCACGTTGTAGGTGGAGCCGGAGGCGAGCTTCACCTTGGAGCGCACGAGCCAGTCGTCGCCATCCTTGACCGGCGTGTCCTCGATCCAGCCCTTGACGATCTCGTACTTGCGACTCTGTTCGGCAAAATAGCGCGCCATGAAGGCGCGCACGCCACGATAGTAGAGATGGCGCTTGGCGCTGGGCAGGCGATCGGAATAGCGTCCCAGCGAATACATGGCGATGGACGGCACGTCCGCATGACGCGCCAGCACCTTGTCGAAGCTGGCGATGGTGCCGTGGCGATAGGCCCTGAGCAGCTCTGCCGCCACGCGCTGCATGTAGCGCACGGCCGGATGCGCAGGCGTTGCCGCCCTGGCGGCGCCGGCCCGTGCCGGCAGACTGCCCGTGCCGGCTGCCACGGCAACCCCCACCCCTGCGGCCATGAGAGCCAAGGCCCTGCGTCTGTCCGTCGGAAGACCCGTCACCCGTCTCCTCCTGCTGGCTTGTGAGGCCGATTCGCCAATGTTGCTCCCTGCCCGAGAGCGATTTCTATCAGCCTCTTTCTTGCCTTCAGGTTAACGAATGCTGAATCGGCCTGGCAAGAGGGCATTCCGGCGTCCGCCCGCGGCCCGCAATCCCGTTGAGGCCCTTGTCCACTTCAGGCGGCGTTCTCGCGCAGATAAGCCATGAGGGCATCGAAGTCGCCCTCGTTGCTGTCCAGGATGGAGACGAATTTCTCGCGCATGCGCAGGCTCAGCCAGATACCCTGGATGTTCACGTCTCCCACCTTCCAGCCGGCCCCGCTCCTGTAGACCCGCCACTTCACCGGTGCCGTCTTGCCGCCGGGATAGACGATCGTGGTTTCCACCGTCTGCCATCGGCCACGTTTCGTCACCCGGCCGACACGGATGTCGCGCCCGGCGAGGTCCTTGCGGTAATAGACGAAGAGACCGGCAATGTAGTCGAGCACCAGACGATAGTACTCGCCGCGCAGATGCCGCGGCATGCGCCGCTGATACTTGCCCAGCGCGAAGCGGGCGATGGCTTTCATGTCCGCATTGCGGGTGAGCAGGGAGACGAACTGCCGCTTGAGGGCCGCGGCATTGCGGCTGGAGGCGGCCAGCTCCATCACCTGTCGGCCGAGCCGGGCAACGAAGGCCCTTGCGTCCTCCGCACGGGCCGGCCCGATGCCTCCGGCCAGGGCCAGGGTCGCGAGGGAAAGCCCGAGAAAACGGCGCCTGTCGATCAGGAAGGCTGTCTGGCTGACAAGTGTGTTCTGGCCGCTCATGCTGTGATTCCGGACAATCATGTCCCACATTGGCTCCATAAGATCATGGGTGGACAGCCCCGCGCGGGGCCGTCTATGACGGAAATTCGCTCAACACCACCCTCCCGCGTGCACAATGTGCTGAAAAATCATGACAGACGCAAGTGAAAAGGTCACAGGCCGGGCAAGTGACGAGACCATGGCGCTCGCCTCTCTGGAGAGTGGACTGCAGGTCCTGCGGGCCATTGCCGAATCGACCCGTCTGCGACTGCTGTGCGTGCTGGCCCGGGGCGAGTTCAACGTGAGCGAGCTGACGCATATCATGCAGCAGAGTCAGCCGCGCATCTCGCGCCATCTGCGCCTGCTCACCGAGGCTGGCCTGCTGGAGCGCCACAAGGAGGGCAGCTGGGTGCTCTTTCGCCTGCGCGAGGACGGGCCGGCGGCGGCCCTGGCACGCGACATTATCGCCCGCCTGCCCGAGGACTCCCCCGTGCTGGCCGCGGATCGCAAGCGCCTGGAACAGGTGCGCCGCGAGCGGGCGGAATCCGCTGCCGCCTATTTCGCTCGCATCGCCTCCGAGTGGGACAACATCCGCTCCCTGCATGTTTCCGAGGCACAGGTGGAAGCCGCCATGCTGGAGATGGCCGGCACGGGACCGTGGGACGTCTACCTCGATCTCGGCACAGGCACGGGACGCATCCTCGAGCTGTTCGCGCCTCGCGCGCGCCAGGCGCTGGGCGTGGATACCTCGCTGGAGATGCTGGCCATTGCCCGCGCCCGCCTGGATGCTGCCGGCCTGCAGCATGCCCATGTGCGCCGTGCCGACATCTACGACCTGCCGCTTGCGGATGCCGCGGTGGATCTTGCCACCATGCACCAGGTGCTGCACTATCTGGACGAGCCGGCGGCTGCCCTCTTCGAGGTGGCCCGGGTGCTGAAACCCGGCGGTCAACTGCTGCTGGTGGATTTCGCCCCCCATGAACTCGAGTTTCTCCGCGAGGAACATGCCCACCGCCGCCTCGGCATTGCCACGGAATCGCTGGCGCGATGGGTCTCCCGGGCCGGCATGGCCATCTGCGAGACGCGCACCCTGCCCCCACCGCCGGAGAAGACCGCAACCGGCGAAGGGCTCACCGTCTCGCTGTGGCGCATCGAGAAGCGATCCGGGCAGTGAGAGCCTTGTCCTGGCACCGGACCGAACGCCCTTTCCCGATGCTGTGGGAAAAAAATCTTCATTGCCCCCCTTCACAAATCTGCGGGAAAGGACTACATAAGGGCCGCCAGATGCCTGTGACAGCATCTGACGAGTGATGACGCGGGGTGGAGCAGTCTGGTAGCTCGTCAGGCTCATAACCTGAAGGTC
>CAZNLW010000012.1:0-26630 GCA_964574205.1 uncultured Rhizobiaceae bacterium
AACGCGGAGTTCCAGACAATGGTGGCCGAGATCGCCAAGGTGGCCCTTGCGGCCAGGGGCGACATCGAGGCCCTGAAGGCGGCGGAATTTCCCGGCACGGGCCAGTCCGTGGAGGAATACGTGAAGGAAATGGTCGGCAAGATCGGCGAGAACATGACCGTGCGCCGCACCGAATACATCGAGGTGCCGGAAGGGGTGGTCGTCTCCTACATGCACAATCAGGTTGCCCCGAACCTGGGCAAGATCGGCGTGCTGGTGGCGCTGAAATCCTCCGGCGATGCCGACAAGCTCATGGAACTGGGCAAGAAGCTGGCCATGCATGTGGCGGCAGCAGCCCCGCTGGCGCTCACGCCGGAAGAGATCCCGGCCGAGATCGTCGAGCGCGAGAAGGCCATCTATCTGGAGCAGGCGCGTGAATCCGGCAAGCCCGAGAACATCATCGAGAAGATGGTGGAGGGCCGCATGAAGAAGTTCTTCAAGGAATCCGTGCTGCTCTCCCAGCTTTTCGTGATGGATAACGAGACGCCGGTGGAGAAGGTGGTGAAGCAGGCCGAGGCCGAGGTGGGCGCGCCGGTGGAGATCGCCGGTTTCCGGCGCATGCAGCTCGGCGAAGGCATCGAGAAGAAACAGGAGGACTTCGCTGCCGAGGTGGCCAAGACGGCCGGGGCGTGAACGCTTGCGTCACCTGCGTTCGGGACAGGATGCGGGCGCTGGCCTGGACATCGGGCCGGCGCCTCCTGTTTTCCGGTTGCCGGGTGGTGTTCCGATGTGGCGGACATGTGCGGGCCTGGACTGCTGGCGAGGGACCGGAAGGGGAAGGCGTGCCGGATTCCCTTTTGTGGCGCTGGTCAGTGACGTGGGAATTTGCTAAGCCTGCGGCACGAATGCAGGGGGCCTGGCCAGACATCGCCGGGGTTGGTGGAAGAGGGTTGCACCCGGTCTTGCGGGATGCGGCCGGCCCGCATGAGGAGGGGGATGAAGACGGCATGCCGGAAGGCGGTTTCAGGCGGGTGCTGCTGAAGATTTCCGGCGAGGCCCTGATGGGCCGGCAGGACTTCGGCATCGACATGGAGATGGTCATGCGCGTGGCGGGCGAGATTGCCGAGGCCCGCCGGCGCGGCCACGAGATCGGCCTGGTGATCGGGGGCGGCAACATCTTTCGCGGGGTGGCCGGCGCCGCGCAGGGCATGGAACGGGCCTCGGCGGACTACATGGGCATGCTGGCCACGGTGATGAATGCCCTGGCCATGCAGAATGCCCTGCGGCAGCTGGAGGTGGATGCGCGCGTGATGTCGGCCATTCCCATGCCCACGGTCTGCGAGAGCTTCGCCCGGCCCAGGGCCGTGCGGCATCTGGAAAAGGGGCGGGTGGTGATCTTTGCCGCCGGCACAGGCAATCCCTATTTCACCACGGACACGGCTGCAGCGCTCCGGGCGGCGGAGATGGGTTGCGATGCCCTGTTCAAGGGCACCAGCGTGGATGGCATCTACACCGACGATCCGAAACGCAACCCCCGAGCCGAGCGTTACGACAGAATCAGTTATGGCGAGATCCTGCAGAAGAATCTGAAGGTGATGGATGCCGCCGCCATTGCCCTCGCCCGGGACAACGACATTCCGCTGGTGGTTTTCTCCATCCGGGAGGAAGGGGCGCTTCTGGACGTGCTCAAGGGCAGGGGAAGATTCACGCTGGTGGTGGCGGACGATGCCTGATGACGGTCGCGGCCGCGCCATGCGGGCGGTCGGCCGGCGACGGGCGCTGACGGGTTTTCAGGGAGAAGCGGGAGTTTGCAACCATGTCCGAGGCTGACAGTCTGGATCTGAAGGATCTCAAACGCCGCATGGAAGGTGCCGTGAACGTGCTCAAGGAGGAATTTGCGGGCCTGCGCACGGGGCGGGCCTCCGCCTCGCTGCTGGAGCACATTCAGGTGAATGCCTATGGCACCAAGATGCCCATCAACCAGCTGGGTACCATCTCGGTGCCGGAGCCGCGGCTGCTTTCCGTGCAGGTCTGGGACAACTCGGTGGTGGCAGCGGTGGAAAAGGCCATTCGCGAGGCGAACCTGGGCCTCAATCCGCAGACGGAGGGCAACGTGATCCGCGTGCCCATCCCCGAGCTGTCGCAGGAGCGGCGCAAGGAGCTTTCGCGGGTGGCGCACCAGTATGCGGAGCAGGCCCGCGTGGCCGTGCGCAACGTGCGGCGCGACGGCATGGACACGCTCAAGAGGCTGGAGCGCGAGCACAAGATCAGCGAGGACGAGCACCGTGCCCTGGCCGAGGAGGTGCAGGAACTCACCAATACATACATCCGGAAGATCGACGAGATGCTCGCGGCCAAGGACGAGGAAATCATGACCGTTTGATGGCCTTTTCCGGCCTCGTGGTTGCCCGCGAGGGCCTGTCTTGAAAGACGATGGTGTTCACCGGCGCGCATTCGCGAACGGGCGGCAGGGATGTTCGGACCCTTGCCGTCCTGTCCGTTTCTCAGGCGCAGGAATGAGCCTTGCCTGCCGAGACCGAATATCAGGCCCCATGTCACTGCCGGAACCGCTCCCCTGTGATCGGCCGCCGCATCGGGATGCCGGCCGTGGGCCCCGGACGGATCCGAAGGGTCGAATGCATGATGCAGGATATTCTCTTCATGTCCTTGCCGTTTTTTCATGATTTTGCCGTATGAGGGAAGGAGCGCCGGTCTCCCGTGCGGTGGGCATTGGGCGTGTTCTGCGGCATTGGGGGTGGCCGGCATTTGGTCTATGCTGCCCGCACGCATGGGGCAGGCGTGGCCGTGATTCGTCTGCTGCCGGTTCTGGCCTGTCGTGGCGTGGCCGACGCACAGGCGTTCGTGCGCATCAGGATGAGGGCACCGAAGGGCAGGTGGGGAGATGGTGCAGAAAGGTTCGCTTCCGGAAAGGCTGCCGCGGCACGTGGCAATCATCATGGACGGCAACGGACGCTGGGCCCGCATGCGCGGCCTGCCGCGCTCGGCCGGACATCGAGCCGGAGTGGAGGCCGTGCGGCGCACGGTTCGTGCGGCCGATGCCCTTGGCATCGAGGTGCTCACCCTCTATTCCTTCTCCTCCGAGAACTGGTCGCGACCGCGCAGCGAGATCTCCTATCTCTTCTCCCTGCTCAGGCGCTTCGTGCAGCGGGACGTGGCGGATCTGCATGCCCGCAACGTGCGGGTGCGCATCATCGGCGAGCGTGAGGGGCTGGAGCCTGATATCGTCTCGCTGCTGGAGCACTGCGAACGGCTCACCGCCGCCAACACGGGGCTGACGCTGGTCTTTGCCTTCAATTACGGTGGCCGGCAGGAGATTGCCCATGCGGCACGGCGGCTGGCAGAAGACGTGGCGGCGGGGCGGCTGGATCCGGCCGGGATCACGCCGGAACGGCTGGCCGGTGCGCTCTATGCGCCGGATCTGCCGGAGCCGGATCTCGTCATCCGCACCAGCAACGAGAAGCGGCTGTCCAACTTCCTGCTGTGGCAGGCGGCCTATGCGGAACTGGTGTTCGTGCCGGAGCTGTGGCCGGACTTCACGGAAGAGACGCTCAGGCGGGCGCTGGCGGAATATGCCGCACGCGAGCGGCGTTTCGGGGGCCTGGGATCCGATGGCCAGAAGCTGGCCGGGCAGGGGGGCTGACAGGCTTTCCGGGGCCGGGCAGAATGCTGTGCCGGCTTGAGGCGTGCCGCAGGGTCGCGGCAGAGGAAAAGAGGGGATCGTGGCGGCCAGCAACCTGACAGTGCGCGTGGCGGCGGCCGGGGCCCTGGCGCCGCTGGCGGTGTTCGGCGTGTGGGCCGGGGTGTGGCCCTTCTTCTTCATGGTGGCGGGGCTGGCCCTGCTGATGGCCGATGAATGGACGGCGATCGTTCACGAAGGCTCCCGCGCACAGCTGATCGTGCATGCGGCCGGCGCCGTGGCCGGCGCGATCGCGGGGCTGGGTGGCGATCTGCTCATGGCCGGCCTTGCGGTCGTGGGACTGTCCTGGCTGGCCTCGCTCGTGCTCACGGCGCAGGCCATGCGGGGCTTCACGCTCTTTCATGTAGTCGGCGTGCCCTATCTGGCGCTGCCGGTGCTGGCACTCGTGATGCTGCGGGGAGGGGATTGCGGCGTGGCGGTGGTGCTCGTGCTCTTCGCCATGGTGTGGAGCGCGGACACGGCGGCCTATTTTGCCGGCCGCGGCATTGGCGGGCCGAAGCTGGCACCGCGCCTTTCCCCCAACAAGACATGGGCCGGTCTTTTCGGTGCGGTGGCCGGCGGCGGGGCGGCGGGCCTCGTGGCCGGGCTGGTGCTGGGCCATGGCGCAGGGCGCCTGTTGCTGATCGGTGCCCTCATCGGTGCGGTGGAGCAGATGGGGGATCTGTTCGAGAGTGCGGCCAAGCGGCGCTTCGGGGTGAAGGATTCCGGCCGGATCATCCCCGGGCATGGCGGCGTGCTGGACCGGGTGGACGGCCTGATGGCCGCGGCCGTGTTCATGCTCCTGCTGGGACTTGTGCCGGAAGGTGCCACGGCCCCGGGCTGTGCGGTGCTTGGCGGGAATGGCTGAAGCATTTCGCAGGATGCAACTTTCGGACGCGGCTGCCCTTGCGAGCGGGCGGTGCCTGTGGCACGGAAGGGACGAGGGGGGCTGTCACCCCTTGCGGGACGGTGGGGCCGGCATGGTTTCGGAGACGGCATGAAGACACTGACCATCCTGGGGGCCACGGGGTCCATCGGCCAGTCCACGCTCGACATCGTGAAGCGCCATCCGGATCGCTTCCAGGTGGAAGCGCTGGTGGCCAATGCCAATGTGGAGCGACTGGCGCGCGACGCCATCGAGGTGGGCGCCCGCATGGCCGTGACGGCAGACGCGCGCCGGCTCGACGATCTGAAGGCAGCGCTGGCCGGTAGCGGCGTGGAAGTGGCGGCCGGCGAGCAGGCGGTGCTGGAGGCGGCGGCGCGGCCGGTGGATCTGGTGATGGCGGCCATCGTGGGCGTGGCCGGGTTGAAACCCACGCTGGCCGCCCTGGAAGCCGGCAACGCCATTGCCCTGGCCAACAAGGAGTGCCTGGTTTCCGCCGGCGAGCTGTTCATGCGCCGGGCAGCCGAGCAGGGCGTTCCGGTCATTCCGGTGGATTCGGAACACAGCGCCATCTTCCAGTGCTTCGAGCGGGAGAATGCGGCGCAGGTGGAGAAAGTGACCCTCACCGCTTCCGGGGGCCCCTTCCGCACCCGGACTCTGGAATCGCTGCATGCGGTGACACCGGAGGAAGCCCTGAAGCATCCCAACTGGGACATGGGCGTGAAGGTGACCATCGATTCGGCCACCCTCATGAACAAGGGGCTGGAACTGATCGAGGCCTATCATCTCTATCCCGTTTCGGCAGACCAGCTGGAAGCCATCATCCATCCACAGTCCATCGTGCATTCGCTGGTGTCCTATGTGGACGGCTCGACGCTGGCGCAGCTGGGCGTGCCGGACATGCGCACGCCCATTGCCTGTGCCCTGGCCTGGCCGGAGCGCATCACAACGCCAGTGGCGCGGCTGGACCTGGCCGCGCTGGGACAGCTGACCTTCGAGCCGGTGGACGAGGCGCGCTTTCCGGCGCCAGGGCTGGCGCTGGCCGCGCTGAAACGGGCCGGCAACGCCACCACCATTCTCAATGCGGCCAACGAGGTGGCCGTGCAGGCCTTTCTCGAGGGGCGGCTGCGTTTCACCGGCATCGTGCCCCTGGTGGCCGAGACCCTGGAGGCGGCGGAACGGGAGGCCGTGCTCGGCCATCTCGGCAGCCTGGATGACGTGTGGGCGGCCGATGCCTATGGCCGCAGGCGGGCGACGGAGCTGGCGCGGGCCTTGCAAGCGGAGGCTTGACCATGGCCCGAGGGGCATGACCGGGTTGTAATGTCGCATTTCCGGTCATTCATGTATATTGGAACCATTCCATAGTGAGACGGGAGGCCCTGCATGGAACTGACCGGACTGCTGGCCGTGCCATTCGAGAGCTTCGGCTCGATTCTTTCCTATGTCGTGCCCTTCATCGTGGTCATGAGCTTCATCGTGTTCTTCCACGAGCTGGGGCACTTCATGGTGGCGCGCTGGTGTGGCGTGAAGGTGGAGGTGTTCTCCATCGGCTTCGGCCGCGAGATTTTCGGCTGGTATGACCGGCACGGCACGCGCTGGCGTGTGGCCTGGATTCCCCTGGGCGGCTATGTGCGCTTCAAGGGAGATGCCGATGCCGCTTCGCGGCCCGATCATGATTCGCCGGTGGCGGCGGATCCGGACAGCTTTCCGGCCAAGCCCCTGTGGCAGCGGGCCCTGATCGTTGCGGCAGGGCCACTGGCCAACTTCATTCTCGCCATCGTGCTCTTCGCCGGCATCTATGCCTTCGTGGGCGTGCCGGTGATGGAGCCGGTGGTGGACGAGGTGATGCCGGGCAGTGCGGCAGAGGAGGCCGGTTTCCGGCCCGGGGACCGGATCCTTGCCATCAACGGGCGCGAGATCCGCAGCTTCGGGGAATTGCGCGAGATCGTGGCCATGAGCGCGGGCGAGCCGCTCAGGATTCTGGTGGAGCGTGAGGGGCGCAAGGTGGAACTCGTGGCCACGCCGCGCCTGAAGGAGGTGCCGGACGGGATAGGCGGGCGCATCAAGGTGGGCGTGCTCGGCATCGTGCACAGGCAGACGGGAGCGGTGCGTCACGAAAAGGCGGGTCCCCTTGAGGCCGTGGGCCTGGCCGCGCGCCAGACGTGGAACATCGTCGCCGGCACCATGAAGTATCTCAAGCAGATGATCGTCGGCAGGCAATCCACCGACCAGCTGGCGGGGCCCATCCGGATTGCCCAGGTCACATCGCAGGCGGCCTCCATCTCCTTCATTGCGCTTGTCTCTCTGGCCGCGGTGCTGAGCGTGAGTATAGGGCTCATTAACCTGTTTCCCATCCCCATGCTGGATGGCGGCCATCTGCTGTATTACGCTATCGAGGCCGTGCGCGGCCGGCCGCTGAGCGAGAGTGCCCAGGAATTCGGCTTCAAGGTGGGAATGATGCTGGTGCTCACGCTCATGCTGCTGGCCACCTTCAACGACATCCGGCACCTGTTCATGGACTGAGCCGCAAGGCTGCCGCATGTCACAGGAGGACTCCCGGGAAATCGGGGCTGCCCTTTTCTTTCCGCATTGGCCGACTATCATGACAGCCTGCGCGTCCGGGAGAAACGGGGACAGGAAACAGGGGCGGTGGTTTGCATTTCGGGCGAACTGTCGTAAAAGACTCCGACACAACGATACAAGGCACGGGGTGGCGCCAGAGAAGCGGGGATCAACGGTCTGATGAACAAGGACAAATTCGGTTCCATCGGGCGTCTGGCCCTGGCGTTGCTGATGGCGGCGCCGGTCGTGGCCGCAAGCGGTGTGACGGCGCCGGCGGTGGCGCAGACAGTGCAGCGCATCGTGGTGGAGGGCAATCAGCGCATCGAGCCGGACACGGTGCTCGCCTACATGCAGATCCGGCCGGGTGATCCATTCGATCCCGAGCGGATCGATGCCTCGCTCAAGGCGCTGTTCCAGACCGGCCTGTTCTCGGATGTGCAGATCCTGCGGCGCGGCAACACGCTGGTGGTGCGCGTGCAGGAGAATCCGCTGGTCAACCGGGTGAACTTCGAGGGCAACAGCGAGATCTCCGACAAGGACCTGGCCAAGGAGGTGCAGCTCAAGGAGCGGATGATGCTCACCCGCGCCAAGGTGCAGGCGGACGTGGAGCGCATCAAGATGCTCTACCGCCGCGCCGGGCACTATGGCGTGCGGGTGGAGCCGAAGATCATCCGCCTGTCGCAGAACCGCGTGAACCTCGTCTACGAGATCGACGAGGGCAAGGTCACGAAGGTGAAGTCCATCCGGTTCGTCGGCAACAAGGCCTTCTCCGACAGCAAGCTGAGGGACGTGATCACCACCTCGGAGACGGCCTGGTGGAAGTTCTTCTCCACCACGGATCGATACGATCCGGACCGGCTGGCCTATGACAAGGAGCTCCTGCGCCGCTTCTACCTGAAGCACGGGTTTGCCGACGTGGAGATCGTCTCGGCCGATGCGGAGCTCGCTCCGGATGGCGAGAGCTTCTACATCACCTTCGTCATCAACGAGGGGCCGCAATACCGCATTCGTGACGTGCAGGTGAACGCCGGGGACACGGATCTGGATCCGGCGCAGCTGCAGAAGCTGGTGGAGACGAAGCCGGGCGAGATCTATGACGCTTCCAAGGTGGACAAGTCCATCGAGAAGATCACGGTGGAAGCGGGCAAGAAGGGCTATGCCTTTGCCCAGGTGCAGCCGCGCATCGAGAGAGACCCGGAAGCCCGCGCGCTGACCGTTGCCTACGACATTCAGGAAGGGCCGCGCGTCTACATCGAGCGCATCGACATCGTGGGCAACACCCGCACGCTGGACGAGGTGATCCGCCGCGAGCTGAAACTGGCGGAAGGCGATGCCTACAACCGCATTCTCGTCGACAGGGCCCGGCGGCGGCTGACCGCGCTCGACTATTTCTCCAAGGTGGAGATCCAGGAGGTGCCGGGCAGCGCACCGGATCGCGTGATCCTGGTGATCAGGGTGGAAGAGAAGTCCACCGGTTCGCTGCGGTTCTCCGTGGGTTACTCCACGAGCGAAGGCGCGATCGGTTCCATCGATTTCGCGGAGCGCAACCTGCTGGGCACGGGGCGGCAGCTGAACCTGAAAACCTCGCTGTCCTTCAAGCGGCAGTCCGTGGACTTCGGCTTCACGGAGCCCTATTTCCTGGGCTACAACATGACGGCCGGTATTGATCTCTTCGGCAGTCGCACCGACTTCAAGGACGAATCCAACTATCGCACCAATCAGGCCGGTTTCGGGCTCAGACTCGGCTTTCCGCTGGACGACTACCAGAAGATCTACAGCCGCTATTCCTTCACCTATCGCGACACGAGCATTCGCGGGGCCGCCGCGGCCGATGCCAACGGCAACGGCATCATCGACGTGTGCGATCCGGCATCCACCGAGTATTCGCCTTCCATCTGCGATCAGCGGGGAACGGACTACATCTCGATGCTGGGCCTTTCCTATGTCTACGACAACCTCGACAACCCGCTCAATCCGACATCCGGTTTCCGGGGCCAGCTGGCAGTGGATGTGGCCGGCCTTGGCGGGGATGTCCACTATGTGAAGACGGAAGCCGCGGCCTACTATTTCATGCCGCTCTTCTACGAAGGCCTGACACTGAAACTGAAGGCCACCGCAGGGCACATCGAGGGCTGGTCCGGCGACGAGGTGAAGGTGGCCGACCGTTTCTACAAGGGCGGGGCTTCCTTCCGCGGGTTCGAGGTGGCTGGTGTGGGACCGCGCGATACCACACCCAGCGCCAACGCCGTGGGCGGCAAGACCTATGCCATCGGTACCGTGGAGGTGCTCTTCCCCCTGGGCCTGCCGGAGGCGCTCGGCCTTTCGGGATCCGTGTTCACGGATTTCGGCACGGTGTTCGATGCCCCGGGTGCAAATGTGCGGGACGATGCCAAGCTGCGCGCTTCCGTGGGCGCCGGCCTGATCTGGAAGTCGCCCTTTGGTCCGCTGCGCCTGGATGTGGCCTATGCCTTCGCCAAGGCGGACTACGACAAGACGCAGCTGGTGCAGTTCGGTGTGGGCACCAAGTTCTGAGCCTGGTGTTCCGGGGCGGCCCCTCGGTCTCGGACATGCAGGGCAGAAGGGAATCTTCCCAGGCGTCTGCCGGTGGCCTTGCGCCGCAGGCGGGCGTTTTCCGTGACGCGATTGCCAAACGACAGAGGCATGCATGAGCGAGGAGAAGCGCACGCTCGAAACGGCCGACGTGCAGCGGATCATGGAAATCCTGCCGCACCGCTATCCCATGCTTCTCATCGACCGGGTGGAGGAGATGGACGGCGAAAAGTCGGCCGTGGGCATCAAGAACGTGACGGCGACGGAACCTTTCCTGGCTGGGCACTTTCCGGGCAAGCCGGTGTTTCCCGGCGTGCTGCTGCTGGAGGCCATGGCCCAGACGGCGGGCGTGATGGTGCTGGCGCACAAGGGGATCAGGGCGGCCGATTCGCTGGTCTATTTCGTCTCCGTGGACAAGGCGAAGTTCCGCAAGCCCGTGGTGCCGGGCGATGTGGTGCGCTTCGAGGTGAAGACGATCAAGGGGCGGCGCAACATCTACTGGTTCGACTGCAAGGCCAGGGTGGATGGCGAGGTGGTGGCCGAGGCCGTGGTCTCGGCCATGCTGGCTGAGGATCCGGAGAAGATCGCCGTGCGCCAGGCCGGCGTGTCGGCCGATCGTGCCTGAGACCCTGATTCCACGCCCCGTGGCAAGACATTGTGCGAAAACGAAAACCGTGAACACGACAGGCGGGAGGCAAAAGTGGCGGCGGAACCGCTGTCCGTGATCGAGATCGGCACGGTGTGCATCGGCAATGACCGGCCGCTGGCGCTGATTGCCGGACCGTGCCAGATGGAATCGCGCGATCATGCCCTGAAGATGGCCGAGCGGCTGGTGCGCATCACGGAGAAGGCCGGCATCGGCTTCATCTTCAAGACATCCTTCGACAAGGCCAACCGCACGTCCCTGGACAGCCCCCGCGGCGTGGGACTGGAGGCGGCGCTGCCGGTGTTCGCCGAGATCCGGAAGACCTTTGGCGTGCCGGTGCTGACGGACGTGCACTGGCCGGAGCAGTGCGCGGTGGTGGCGGAGGTGGTGGACGTGCTGCAGATTCCCGCCTTTCTCTGCCGGCAGACGGATCTGCTGGTGGCGGCGGCACGCACCGGCAAGCCGGTGAACGTGAAGAAGGGGCAGTTCCTGGCACCGTGGGACGTGAAGCCCATCATCGGCAAGGTGACGGGCTCCGGCAATCCGGCGGTGATGATCACCGAGCGGGGGGTGAGCTTTGGCTACAACACGCTCGTGAACGACTTCAAGGGCCTGCCCGTGATGAAGGGTTTCGGCGCGCCGGTGGTGTTCGATGCCACGCATTCGGTGCAGCAGCCCGGGGGGCTGGGCGGGGCTTCGGGCGGAGACAGGCGGTTCGTGGAGCCACTGGCGCGGGCGGCCGTGGCGGTGGGCGTGGCGGCGGTGTTCATCGAGACGCATGACGATCCCGATCGTGCGCTTTCGGACGGGCCGAACATGGTACCGCTCGATGACATGCCGCGGCTGATCGACGTGCTGCTGCGGTTCGATGCCGTGGCCAAGGGGTTGTGATCCGACGGCGTGCTTCGCAGCGGCTGGCCCCGGATCCCGGCGGCAAGGGCCGGGCATTGGCCAGAGTGACGCATTGCACCCGGCAGGGCGGTGACGTATAGAGAGCGCGACTTTCCCGCATCGCGACATGCCATCAATTCTTTTCGGGACCATTCACCCATGAGCGCAATCGCCAGCATTCATGGCCGCGAGATCCTCGACAGCCGCGGCAATCCCACCGTGGAGGTGGACGTGATTCTCGAAGACGGGAGCATGGGCCGGGCGGCGGTGCCCTCTGGCGCGTCCACAGGGGCGCACGAGGCCGTGGAACTGAGGGATGGCGATCCCGGCCGCTACTACGGCAAGGGCGTGCAGAAGGCCGTGGCCGCGGTGAACACGGAGATCGCCGAGCGGCTCCGGGGCATGGATGCGCGTGACCAGATCGCCATCGACCATGCCATGATTGCGCTCGACGGCACGCGCAACAAGGGCCGGCTGGGGGCCAATGCCATTCTCGGCGTGTCGCTGGCAGTGGCCAAGGCGGCGGCCGCCTCGGCCGGCATGCCGTTCTATTTCTATGTCGGGGGGCCGCATGCGCACATCATGCCGGTGCCGATGATGAACATTCTCAATGGCGGTGCGCATGCGGACAATCCCATCGACTTTCAGGAATTCATGATCATGCCGGTTTCCGCGCCGTCGCTGAGGGAGGCGGTGCGCATGGGTGCGGAGGTGTTTCATGCCTTGCGGGCAGCCCTGAAGAAAGGCCTGTACAATACCAATGTCGGTGACGAGGGCGGTTTTGCTCCCGATCTTTCCGGCACGCACGAGGCGCTGGATTTCATCATGCAGGCCATCGAGGCGGCCGGCTACAGGCCCGGCGAGGACATCTGGCTGGCCCTGGATGCCGCGGCCACCGAGTTCTACAAGGACGGGACCTACCACCTGCGCGGGGCCGAAACGCATGTGCTCGATTCCCATGGCATGGTGGATTATCTCGAATCGCTGGTGGATCAGTATCCCATCCTGTCCATCGAGGACGGGATGGCCGAGGATGACTGGACAGGCTGGCAGGAGCTGACGCAACGCATCGGCCACCGGGTGCAGCTGGTGGGTGACGATCTGTTCGTGACCAATACCGAGCGGCTGGCGGAAGGCATCCGGCTGGATGTGGCAAATGCCATTCTTGTGAAGGTCAACCAGATCGGCACCCTGACCGAGACGCTGGATGCCGTGGAGATGGCCCACAAGGCCGGTTACCGGGCCATCATCTCCCACCGCTCGGGCGAGACGGAAGACGTGACCATCGCCGATCTGGCCGTGGCCACCAACAGCGGGCAGATCAAGACGGGGTCGCTGTCGCGCTCCGACCGTGTGGCCAAATACAACCAGCTCATGCGCATCGAGGAGATGCTGGGTGATCAGGCGCAATACGCCGGCCGCTCCGTCCTGGTCGAGAAGAAGGCCCCGGCAACATGATGGCCTGAGCGTGCTTCCGCAAAGATGCGGGAGACGCAGCCTTGACCGGCCTGTCCGTGTCCTTTCCGGAGGCGCAAGCCGGCTTTCTGTTTTCCCTTCCTGGTATTTGTCCTCGTGGTGCGATTTTCGCTGCGTGCATGTCGGCCTGTGGGCGGGTGGTTTGTGTCTTGCGCGCTGCCTGCTAGAATGATTCCAGAAAACAGGGGCCGGGGGTGCTGCAGGGCCGGTGGGCGGCCTGCGAGGCTGCGGGAGGATGCACCATGAGGGAACGGCTGGTCAGGGCGGTGCGGGGCCAGGCCGGGTGGACATGCCGGTGCTGGCGGTGGGGCCGGGGGATGGCCGTGGCGGTGACGCTGGGCCTGCTGGGAGCGGGCGGCGGGCCCGTGCCCGGCGATTCCGTGCGGGCCGAGGCGCTGGAGGTGCGGCGTGGGGCCGTGTTGCCCAAGGGCGACTGCGCGGCCCCGAAGCCGAAGACGGATCTCAGGCACTGCGACTTCTCGGGCCGTGATCTTGCGGGCATCGACCTGCATGGCAGCAATCTCACGGGAGTGCGGTTCGACAATGCACGCATGAGGGGCTGTGACCTGATTGGCGCGCGCCTGCGCATGAGCAGTTTCAAGTGGGCGGATCTTTCAGGTTGCATTCTGGAGTTTGCAGATCTGAAAAGTGCGGATCTGTTTCATGCCAACCTTGCCGGCGCCATCCTGCGTGGAGCGGATCTGCAGCGCGCCTTTCTCTTTGGCACGGAGTTCTCCGGCGCGGTGGGTGACGAGGCGGATCTCTCCGAGACCTTCATGAAGGATGCCGTGCTGGAAGCCGCCCGCTTTCACCGGGCGCGGTTCGCAAGGGCCCACATGCTGCGGGTGGTGATCATCGGTGGCGACTTTCGCTGGGCCGATTTCCGCGATGCCGAAATGACAGGGGCGGCGGCGGAAGAGACGGACTTCTCGGGCGCGGACTTCCGCAGCGCCCGTCTGTCCGGTGCCACGCTGACGAATGCACGGTTCATTGGTGCCCGCTTCGATGGCGCGCGGCTGGACAACGTGCGCCTCTCCGGTTCCGATTTCCGTGGGGCCACGGGCCTGACAGGACCTGTGGCTGCCATGGCGCGCCAGACACGTGCGCAATGAGGGCCTTCATACCCCGGAATTCGAGACACCGGACGCGGCGGTGGACACGATCATCGCGTGCGCCCTTGCATCCTTGCGCCTTTCGTGCTGCAACCGGTCCGGAACGTGAGGATGACGGTGAGGGGGCTCGCATGACGACGCGATTGGTGAGCGTGGCGCTGGAGAAAGACATGGCGGAGCGCCTGGCCATGGTGCTGAGCGAGGTGGCCTGGCCACCTGCCGAGGCGGTGTCCCTTTTCGAGGTGGACGAGGGGCAGGGCCTGTGGCAGGTGGAGGGGCTTTACGAGGACGAAATCCCCTCGCCGTCGGCCCTTGATGCCGTCCTGACACTGGTGGGGTTGCGGGGGGATGTGCTGAGACACGAAGCCCTGCCGGAGACGGACTGGGTGCGGGAGGGACTGAAGCATCTCACGGCCGTGAGGGTCGGGCGCTTCGTGGTGCATGGCGCGCATGAGCGCGAGTCGGTCCGACCCGGGGAGGTGGGGCTGGAAGTGGAGGCAGGGCTTGCCTTCGGCACCGGGCACCATGGCACCACGCAAGGTTGCCTGCTGGCGCTGGAGGTCCTGGCGCGGCAGGGATTCCGGCCGCGGCGGGTGCTGGATATCGGCACGGGCACGGGCGTGCTGGCCATGGCAGCGGCCAGGTTGTGGCGAGTGCCGGTTCTGGCCACGGACATCGATGCGGTGGCCGTGGCGCAGGCGCAACGGAATATCCGGCGTAACGGGGTATCGCCGCTGGTGCGGGCCGTGAGGGCCAATGGCGTCCACCATTCTCTCGTCCGTCAGGGCGCGGCGCCGGGTGGCTTGCGGCGTGCCGGGCCGAACGCAACGCGGCACGTGCAACGGATGCGGCGGGGGCCGGCCGCGCTGCGGGCCCTGCATCTGGCGCGGCAGCTCTCGTTGCTTTCGCGCGGGCGGGGTCGGAAGCGGAGCGTTCCGGTGGCAGGGGCGGCAACGGACAGGAAGGGCCCGGCAAGGGGGCCTCGTGCGTGTCCGGGGTGGGACATCGTGCTGGCCAACATTCTGCTCGATCCGTTGAAGCGCATGGTGCCGGAGATCATGGCCGTCACTGCCAGGGGCGGGCATGTGATTCTCTCTGGCCTGATGACAGGACAGGCTGCCGCCGCGGAAGCCGTTTATCGCGCCTGGGGACTGGTGCCGTTGCAGCGCTTCCGCGTGAACGGATGGTGCACCCTGTTGATGAGGCGAGCGGGGTGACAGGGAAGATTCCTGGGTCTTGCGTACGTGTGTCAGGGAGCGAGGCAGCCTTGCGGCAGCATGTGAAGCGGATAGTCCTGACAGGCATTGGGCTTGTGGCCTTGGCCCTGGGCCTTGTGGGCCTGTTTCTGCCGGTGCTGCCGACGGTGCCGTTTCTGCTGGTGGCGCTGTGGGCCTTTTCCCGATCTTCCGAACGTCTGCACAGGTGGCTGATCACCCATCCGCACCTGGGGCCTCCCCTGATTGCGTGGCAGCGACATGGCGCCATCTCGCGGCGCAGCAAGATCCTGGCGGTTGTGGCCATGACCGGCAGCGCCATTTGGCTCCTGTTTTTCGCGGACGTGAATCCCTGGGCCCGGCTTGCGGCTCTTGTCGCCATCGCCTACGGCCTGTGGTTCGTGCTTTCCCGACCCACCCTGCAGCCCGCGCTTCCGATGCATCGAGGCGAAGAGAGAAAGCGTTGACCGGTCTCATGCGAGTGTCTATAGCAACAGACCTTGCCGGTGAGGCGCAGGCGGGTGAGAGCGTCAGGGGTCGCGGGAAGCGAGACCGTTCATGCTGTTCAACAGTCCTGTCTTCATCTTCGGTTTCCTGCCCGTCTTCTATGGCGTCTATCTCTGGCTGAGGCGGCAAGGCCTGCACGGGTTGTCGCTGGTCTGGATCCTTCTGTCCTCGCTGTTCTTCTATGCCTGGTGGAACCCGCGCGACCTGCCGCTTCTGCTGGCTTCCATGGTGGTGAACTATGGTATTGGCCTGATCCTGTTGCAGGCGAAGCAGCACAGGCGTCTGCTGCTGGGGCTTGGTGTGGCTTTCAACCTGGCGCTTCTGGGCTATTTCAAGTATGCCGGTTTTCTCGTGGAGAATGCCGCAGCGCTGCTGGGCACGGACTGGCAAATGGAGGTGGTGCTGCCGCTGGCCATTTCCTTCTTCACCTTCCAGCAGATCGCGTTTCTGGTCGATGCCTATCAGAAGCGCGTGCAAAGGGCGAATCCGTTGGAATATGCAGTGTTCGTGAGCTTCTTTCCGCAACTGATTGCCGGTCCGATCGTGCATCATGGCGAGATGATGCCCCAGTTTGCCGATCGGCAGCGGCCGGTGACACGGGCAGCGCAGGCTCTGGCCATCAGCCTCTTCACGTTCGGTCTGTTCAAGAAGACCATCATTGCCGATGGTCTGGCGCCGGTGGCGGACGCCGTGTTTGCACGGGCGGAGGCACAGGCGCCACTCTCGGCCGTGGAGGCCTTTCTGGGGGCCCTGGCCTACACCCTGCAGCTCTATTTCGACTTTTCCGGCTATTCGGAAATGGCACTGGGACTTGCTCTCTTCATCGGAATCCGGTTGCCCCTGAACTTTCTGTCCCCCTACAAGTCGGCCAATACCATCCGGCTTCAGCGTCCCGAGGAAGACTTTCTCGGACTGGGATGCCGCAAGGCCAGAATTGAAGGGCAGCCCTAGATCGGGCAAAAAAAGAACCCGGCCTGCCGGGCCGGGTCCAGTCAGAAGCCAGGGAGGAAAGAAGAAGAGGGAGGGAAGAAACTTCTTGCCTGGCCTGGTTCGTCAGAGGGAGGGGAAACCGTCGATGCTCACTTGCCCCAGACCTTCTGATGGATCTCGCCACGCGTGATGCCGAGATCGGCCAGCTGACGGTCATCCATCTCGAGAAGCTCCGCCTCTGCCCTGCGGCATGCCTGCCAGTGACGGTAGGCCGCAATGGCATCGGCAAGGCGCTTCCTCACGGTCTCGAGGAGAGAGGGAAGCCTGTCTGCATGGGCATGTGCCAGGATGTTCATGGCGATACCCTTCGGCTGTTGTGCGATGGCGGCATCCGGCCGATTCGTCTTGCGCCTGCCTTGAACCTTGCCTCGGTGCGACCGGTTGCCTGCCAACCAACCTTTCGCCCCCTATATGGCGATGACCGCATGTGAGAACAATCGCAAATATGGCAATCCAGATATGCACTGAACGCATATCCCAATCGTTTTGCAAGATATTGAATTCTCTTGTTATTTAGTTTCATCCGGCGTGCATGCCATATTTCGTGCACATTCCTGGCCGCCGAATCCGGCCTCTGTCTTGCGTTCTGGTAATGGTAAACCCGCACAAAGGCTGGCACTTCACTCCACGAGAGGGACGAATCCGGAGGGTTGAGGGCTGCCAGGGCAGGGGCTAGGCAGGGCATCGAAGGCATGGACAGCAGCTGGCAGGAGAAGCAAACAGTGGCTGGCAGGACGCTGACACACACACGGTTTCAGAGCTTCGTGGACGAGGCGGAGCCGGAAAGAGCCGGCGAGAGGCTGGCGCGGCTGCGGACGCGCTTGCGCGCAGCCGGCATTGCCGCCTTCGTGCTCGCGCGCACCGATCCCTGGCAGAACGAATATCTGCGTGCCTGTGACGAGCGGCTGGCGTGGCTGACCGGATTCACCGGTTCGGCGGGGCTGCTGGTGGTTTTCGCAGACGAGACGCGCAAGGCGGCACTGTTCGTGGATGGACGCTACACGCTGCAGGCCCGTCAGCAGGTGCGGAAGGCGCTGTTCGAGATCCTGCAGGTGCCGGAAATGAAGCCGGCGGAATGGCTGGCCGGGCAGCTTGCGGGCTCCGGGCGCGCGGGAGAAGCCGTCTCGTCCGCTTCCGTCCCGTCCGCGGCCAATGACCATGGAGGAGGGATGGCGACTGCGGATGAGGAGGCTTTGGCCCTCAGGGTGGGGTTCGATCCCTGGCTGATGAGCGACCGGCAGGTGCAGCGCTGGCGCAAGGTGCTGAAGCGGCAGGCGGGGGTGGCCTTCGTCCCGCTTGTGCCGAATCCGGTGGATGCGATCTGGCGCGAACGGCCGGCGCCACCGGATGCGCCCTTCTTCCTGCATCCGGAACGGCTGGCCGGCATGAGCGTCGCGGAGAAACTGACGCGGGTGCGCAAGACGCTGGTGGAAAAACGGGCGACGGCAGCACTGGTCACGCTGGCCGATTCGACGAGCTGGCTGTTCAACATTCGTGGCCGCGACATACCGCACACGCCGGTGGCCCTGGCCTTTGCCCTCGTGCCGCTCGAGGGTCCGGCCCTGCTGTTTGCCGATCCCGCCAAGGTGACGGCGGACGTGCGGGATGCGCTCGGGGGGCTGGTGGAGATCGTGCCGCTTTCCGCGCTGGAATCGCGGTTGCAGGAACTGGCGGCCGAGGACAGCCTGCGGGTGCTGGTGGACCGGGGACATGCCGCGCACCGGCTGGTGGCGCTGCTGGAAGAGGCCGGTGCGGCCATCGTGGGGGGAGAGGATCCCTGCCTGCTGCCCAAGGCCATGAAGACGGCGGCCGAGCAGGCGGGCATGCGAAAGGCCCATCTTCGGGATGGCGTGGCCCTGTGCCGCTTCCTGGCCTGGCTGGACCGCGTGGCAGCCGGAGGCGGCGAGGACGAGATCTCGGCCGTGGCCGCGCTGGAGCGGTTTCGCATCGAGACGGCAGAGGCCATGGGCGAACCGCTCTTCGACATCGCCTTCGACACCATCTCGGGTGCCGGGCCCAACGGCGCCATCGTGCACTATCGGGTCACACGGGAAAGCTGCCGACCGCTCGTACCGGGGGAACTGTATCTCGTGGATTCGGGCGGGCAGTATCGTGATGGCACCACGGATGTCACCCGCACTGTCTTCATCGGTCCGCCGGAGATGGAACCGGCCTCGGCGATGCGGCGGCACTTCACGCTGGTGCTCAAGGGCATGATCGCGCTGTCCATGGTGCGCTTTCCGGAAGGCACGAGCGGGGCCAATCTGGATGTCCTGGCCCGTCGTGCCCTGTGGTCGGCGGGGCTGGACTACGATCACGGCACGGGCCATGGCGTGGGCGCCTTCCTCTCCGTGCACGAGGGGCCGCAACGCATCGCGCGCACCGGGGCGACGGCCTTTCGGCCGGGCATGATCACCTCCAACGAACCCGGCTACTATCGCGAGGGGCATTATGGCATCCGCATCGAGAACCTCGTTCTCTGCCGGCCGGCGGAGCGGCGGGAAGGCGAGGAGCGGGCCATGCTCTCCTTCGAGACGCTGACGCTTGCGCCCATCGATCGGCGGCTCGTTGATCCGGCCCTGCTGACGGCTGAGGAAAGGGATTGGCTGAATGCCTACCATGCCCGTGTTCTCAATGAGGTGGGGCCACATCTTGCGAAACTGGATGAAGAGGCGGCCCGCTGGCTGGAGGCCGCGTGTGCCCCGATATGATGCCTTGACATGATCGATTCACGGCCCCTTGTCCCAGAGGAAGGGGCGGCCCCTGAGCTGTTTCCTGAGATATTCCAGCACATACACGCGGGCCGCGGAGGAGAGCGAACGGGGACCGCGAGCCTCGTCGATCTCGGTGAGCAGGGCGGAGATGCTGCGCCCCTGGGTCTCGGCGATGCGGCAGAGCTCCTCCCAGAATTCGTCCTCCAGCGAGATGCTGGTGGCATGGCCGGCAATCATGACCGAGCGCTTGCGCGGCCGGTGGGGCGCCCTGGCGTATTTCATCCCTGTCTTTCCCGCAGTGTTTCGGGCGAACACGATCCTGCACGGAACCCGCCCGCCTTTTTGGAATCATAACGGGAATTGGGCCGGCTGTGAATTGTCCGCATGCTAACGGATCATCCCCGAAGGCTTTCGGCTCAGTCGGCAGGGCCCAGCATCTTCTCCGGGCGCACGATGCGGTCGAATTCCTCCGCCGTGACATATCCCAGCCGCACGGCTTCCTCCTTCAGCGTGGTGCCGTTGGCGTGGGCGGCCTTGGCAATCTCGGCCGCCTTGTCATAGCCGATCACTGGTGCCAGGGCCGTGACCAGCATCAGGGAACGCTCCACGAGCTCGGCGATGCGCGGGCGGTTGGGTTCGATGCCGGCCAGGCACCGGTCGGTGAAGCTTCTGGCGGCATCCGCCAGCAGGCGGATGGACTGCCAGATGTTGTAGAAGATCACCGGCTTGAACACGTTGAGCTCGAAGTGCCCCTGGCTACCGGCCATGGAGACGGTGACATGGTTGCCCATGACCTGGGTGCAGACCATGGTCAGCGCCTCGGCCTGGGTGGGGTTCACCTTGCCGGGCATGATGGAAGAGCCGGGTTCGTTGGCCGGGAGAATCAGTTCGGCCAGGCCGCAGCGGGGGCCGGAGCCGAGAAAACGGATGTCGTTGGCGATCTTGAACAGGGAAGCGGCCAAGACGTTGAGCGCGCCGGAGAGTTCCACCATGGCGTCGTTGGCGGCCAGGGCCTCGAACTTGTTGGGTGCGCTGCGGAAGGGGTGGCCGGTGATGGCGGCGATGCGCGCGGCGACCAGCTCGGCGAAGCCCTTCTTCGTGTTCAGACCCGTGCCCACGGCCGTGCCGCCCTGGGCGAGGGCATGGAGCCGGGGCAGGGTGTCGCGTACCCGCTGGATGCCCAGGCGCACCTGCTGGGCGTAGCCGGAGAACTCCTGCCCCAGGGTCAGCGGCGTGGCATCCATGGTATGGGTGCGGCCGATCTTGACGATATCCTGCCAGGCCTTCACCTTGCGTTCCAGCTCGGCCAGCATGTGCTGCAATGCCGGCAGCAGGCGGCCCGTGACCTCCTCCACCGCGGCAATGTGCATGGCGGTGGGAAACGTGTCATTGGAGGACTGGGAGCGGTTGACGTGATCATTGGGGTGCACCGGGTCCTTCGAACCGATGCGTCCGCCCAGGATCTCGATGGCACGGTTGGCAATCACCTCGTTGGCGTTCATGTTCGTCTGGGTGCCGGAGCCAGTCTGCCAGACCCTGAGAGGGAAATGGTCGTCGAACCGGCCTTCCATCACCTCCGTGGCGGCCTGGACGATGGCCTGGCCGATGCGCTCGTCGAGCACGCCCAGCGCCATGTTGGCCTCGGCGGCCGCGCGCTTGATGACGCCGAGCGCACGGATGAGCGGCCGCGGCATGGTCTCGGTGCCGATGGGGAAGTTCTGCAGCGCGCGCTGGGTCTGGGCACCCCAGTAGCGGTCCGCCGGCACCTTCAGTTCGCCGAAGGTGTCTTTCTCGATGCGATGGTTCTCGCTCATGGCTCCATGATCCTCCCGGATGCCTGGCTGGTGTCTGCCCGCATGCCCATGATCGCCATACGCCTGGCGGTTTTGCCCGGCAAGCGATGAAAAGGGATGAATCCGGCCTTCCGCATGGCCGCGTGCGACCGGGCCGGGCCAGCAGGCTGCAGCCCGTTCAGGCGGGCTTCAACAGCACATGGCGCTTCTTGCCGAAGGAGAGCTTGATCACGCCGTCCGTATTGAGGTGCCGGAGCGTGAGCATCATGCGCTCGTCGGAGACCTTCGCGTCGTTGACGCGCACCGCGCCGCCGCGCACGGCCCGGCGGGCCTCGCCGTTGCTCTTGGCCAGGCCGGCCATGACCATGGCGCGCAACAGGCCCAGCCCCTGCTCCAGATCGGTGCGGGGCACCTCCACGGTGGGCAGACCTTCGGCCACGGCGCCTTCCTCGAAGGTGCGGCGCGCCGTTTCCGCGGCTTCCTCGGCGGCCTGACGTCCGTGCACCATGGCCGTGGCCTCGGTGGCCAGGATCTTCTTGGCCTCGTTGATCTCCGCCCCTTCGAGCGCCTCCAGACGGCGAATCTCGTCCAGGGGCAGGGTGGTGAACAGGCGCAGGAAACGGCCGACATCGGCGTCCTCCACGTTGCGCCAGTATTGCCAGTATTCGTACGGGCTCAGCATGTCGGCATCGAGCCAGACGGCGCCGGCGGCGGTCTTGCCCATCTTGGCTCCGGAAGCGGTGGTGAGCAGGGGCGAGGTGAGAGCAAAGGCCTGCCCCCCCTCGACGCGGCGGATGAGCTCGATGCCGTTGACGATGTTGCCCCACTGATCCGATCCCCCCATCTGCAGGATGCAGGTCTCGCGGCGATAGAGCTCGAGAAAGTCGTAGGCCTGCAGGATCATGTAGTTGAATTCGAGAAAGGTCAGCGGCTGCTCGCGCTCCAGCCGGCGTTTCACGGACTCGAAGGTGAGCATGCGGTTGATGGTGAAGTGGCGGCCATAGTCGCGCAGGAAGGCAATGTAGTTGAGGTTGTCCAGCCATTCGGCATTGTCCAGCATCACGGCATCGGACGGCCCCTCGCCGAAACGCAGGAACCGGCCGAAGATCCTGCGGATGCCGGCGATGTTGGCCGCGATCTGCTCGGCGCTGAGAAGCTTGCGGCTTTCGTCCTTGCCGGAAGGGTCGCCCACCTTGGTGGTGCCGCCACCCATGAGCACGATGGGGCGGTTGCCTGTCTGCTGCAGCCAGTAGAGCATCATGATGGGCAGCAGGGAGCCGGCGTGCAGCGAAGGGGCGGTGGCATCGAAGCCGATGTAGGCCGTGACCGGCCGGCCGGTGACGAAGCGTTCGTCCAGCTGTTCGGGATCGGAAACCTGATGAATGAAGCCACGCTCGTCGAGAATCCGGAGGAAATCCGACTTGAACCTGCCCATCTTGATGCCTTCTGCCGAGCTGATGCGTGCTATTCGTGATGATCATGACGACCGGAAAACCAGCCGCAAGGCTGATTAGCACCAAGGGCAGGGCATGGCAAAGCGGATCTTCACGGTGCTGGGGCTGATGAGCGGCACGTCCATGGACGGCATCGACCTGGCCCTGATGCGCACCGACGGCGAGGAGGTGGTCGAGGTGCTGGCCACCCGGCACGAACCGTGGGGAAAGGAAATGCAGGCGCTGATGCGCGCGGCCATGGAGACGGCGCTGGCGCAGGCATGGACGGACCGCAAGGCGCGGCCGGGCCTGCTGGCACGGGCCGAGGCAGCGGTGACGGATTCGCATGTCGGGGCGGTGCGGCAGTTTCTGGAGGATGCGGGGGTGCGGCCGGACGTGATCGGCTTTCATGGTCAGACGGTGGTGCACCGCCCGCAGGAGCGCCTGACGGTGCAGCTCGGTGACGGCGCGGCGCTGGCGCGGGCCACGGGCCTGCCGGTGGTATGGGACCTCAGGGCCGACGACGTGGCGGCCGGTGGGCAGGGCGCGCCATTGGCCCCCGCCTATCATGCGGTGCTGGCGAGACGGCTGGATGCGCGGCCCGTGGCCTTCGTCAACATCGGTGGCGTGGCCAACGTCACCTGGGTGGGAGCAGCGGGCCGGCTGATCGCCTTCGACTGCGGACCGGGGAATGCGCCCATCGATGACTGGGTGCGGGCACAGGCCGGGATGATCCGTGACGAGGGCGGGCGGCTGGCGGCAAAGGGCCGCGTGGACGAGGCGCGGCTGCGACAGGCACTGGCGCATCCGTTTTTTCGCGAAATGCCGCCCAGGTCGCTGGACCGGCATGCCTTCACGGCGGATCTGGCGCAAGGGCTTTCGCTGGAAGATGGAGCGGCCACTCTCACGGCGCTGACTGCAAGGGGAATCGCGAAGGCCGCGGAATGGATGCCCGAGCTGCCGGCACACTGGATTGTCTGCGGCGGCGGACGGCACAATCGCACGCTCATGGCCTGGCTGGCGGCAGCCGTTCCGGGTGGAATCGTCGCCCCGGTTGAAACCCTGGGCGAGGATGGCGACATGATCGAGGCAGCCTGCTGGGGCTTTCTGGCCGTGCGGGCCCTGCGCGGCCTGCCGCTCACCTGGCCGGACACCACGGGGGTGCCGCAACCGCTGAGCGGGGGGATTCTCAGCCTGCCGGATGGTTCCACGGGCCCGGCGGCCGGCCGGGCCGTGCGGCTTGGAAGACCCCGTGCAACAGATTGAAGAGACGGGAGAACGCATGAACGGGAGGCGGAACGGGACAGGGACGAGCGGACACAGCCTGCGGGCGCGGCTGCGGGTGATGCTGGAGGACGTCCGTTCGCCGGCCGGCCGGCGCTTTGCGCTCGTGCTGCAGGCGCTGATCCTGCTGTCGGTGGTCTCCATCTCCCTGGACACCTTCGTCGGTCTGCCGGGTGCGGTGCGCGCGGGTCTGCATGCGCTGGATATCGCCATCATCCTCTTCTTCACGGTGGAATACGGCCTGCGGATCTGGGTGGCGCGGCGGCCGCTTGCCTATGTGCTTTCCTTCTGGGGGTTGATCGATCTGGCGGCCGTGGCGCCGTTCTGGATCGTGGGCGCGGATGTGCGCGCGGTGCGTGCCTTCCGCCTGCTCAGAGTCGTGCACATCTTCCGCTTCGGCCGCCATGCCAGGGCGCTGGAGCACTTCGGCCGGGCGTGGCAGGCGGTGCGCGAGGACATCCAGATGTTTCTCGGCATGGCCGGCATCCTGCTCTATCTGGCCGCGCTCGGCATCTGGCATTTCGAACATGATGCGCAGCCGCAGGCCTTCGGCAACATCTTCGATGCCCTGTGGTGGGCCGTGATCACGCTCACCACGGTGGGCTATGGCGACATCTACCCCGTGACCACGGGCGGGCGCCTCTTCACCATGCTGCTCCTGCTGGTGGGGCTTTCGCTGGTGGCCGTGCCTTCGGGCCTGCTGGCCACGGCCTTCACCGAGGTGCGCCGGCAGGAACGCGAGGCCCGGCTGAACGCCGCACGCAAGCGGAAAGGCGACGACTGAGCGGCAGGGATTTGTGGCCAGGGACAGGATCGTGGGATGCCCGGGAACCGCCTATGCGGGGGCATCGGGATCGCGATCCGCCGTCTCCGGCCGACAGGCGGCCAGCCTGCGCACCTCGGCGCGCAGGGCGTGGATCTCCTCCAGCAGCATGTGGATCTCGCGGGAGCGTTCCTCGTGTTCGGCGCGCAGCTCGGCCTCGTGCTCGGCCTGCATGGCGTTGACGATGATGCCGATGAAGAGGTTGAGCACCGTGAAGCTGGTGACCAGGATGAAGGGCACGAAGAAGGCCCAGGCGTAGGGATGCTTTTCCATGACCGGGCGGACGATGCCCATGGACCAGCTCTCCAGGGTCATGATCTGGAACAGTGTGTAGGCGGAGCGCTCCAGCGAGCCGAACCACTCGGGAAAATCGGCACCATAGAGCATGGTGGCCATGACGGAGAAGACATAGAAGACGAGAAAGAGCAGCAGCATGATGCTGCCCACGCCCGGGATGGCCTGCAGCAGGCCGTTCACCACCCGGCGGATGGAGGGCACGGTGGTGATCAGCCGCAGCACACGCAGCACGCGCAGCGCGCGCAGCACGGAGAAGGGGCCGGTGGCCGGCAGCCAGGCAATGGCCACCACGGCGAAGTCGAAGAGATTCCAGGCCCCGCGGAAGAAGCGCGGACCGTGGGCATAGATGCGGGCCACGATCTCGATGGTGAAGAACCCCAGGAAGATGTGATCCAGCGCCACCAGCAGCGGGCCGAGACGAGCCTGGGCGGATGGATAGGTCTCCAGGCCCAGAACGATGGCATTGGCCACGATGATGGCGACGATAGCCTTCTCGGCCGCTTCCGTCTCCAGGATCCGGCGGATGGTCTCGCGCAAGGGCATGGTTCTCCGGTGTGCCCGTCAGAATCGCGGGGCGCGTTGCGGGCCCCGATTCCCATCGTCGGCGCGGGAGAATGCGGGCTGTTCCGGCAGCAGGCAAGCCCCTCTCTCTTCCCTTGCGGAATTTTCATGCAGGCGGGCGGGCCTTCCTCGGGATGGAGACCCAAAAGGACGAGCCCCGGCCTTTTCGAACCGGCGTGAAAGCGAAAGCGGTCGCGGCGAGAGCCTTCACTTTTTCCTGTCCTTGTCCTCCGGATCTGTCGCTCGGTTGTCCTCGTCCGAAGCGGGCGAATCCGGAGCTGGCGGCTCGGGGGACGCAACAGTCGAGGTTTCGCCCGGCATGTCCTGCAGGGGATCGGCAAAGCCCGCCGGGGTGCCGGTCGATGCCTCACTGCCGAATGCACCGCCGAGGCCGGCCTCGCCCGTCATGCCCGTGGTCATGCCAAGATCAAGCGGGGCATAGGCATCGCCTTCCGCCAGCGGCTGGACGGCCTGGGCATCGTATTGGTTCTCGTAGTCCTCGCCGTACCACATGCGCTGCCATTCGCCGATGGGATCCTCGGTGCGGCGGATCTTGCCGTCGATGTAGGCGCCCGTTTCGATGGCGATGGTCTGGTTGAGGATGTCCCCCTCCACATGACCGCCGGCGACGATGGTGACGTTGACGCCGCAGATGGGGCCGATGACACGGCCACGGATGTAAACCTCCTCGCCGACCACATGTCCGTGCACCGCTCCCTGGGCGCCGATCACGATCACGGAAGCCTGCACGGAGCCATGCACCGTGCCGTCGATATGCAGTTCGCCTTCCGTGGAAAGATTGCCTTCCAGCACGGCATCCGGGGTGAGCACGGACGGCCCCGTGGCGGTGGTGTCCTGTTGCGGCTCCGGCACGTCCTGCTGCCGGGGTGGCGCGGTCTGCTGTTCCATGCGCACAGGTTCGGACTCGCCGGGTTTCCTGGTCTTGCGGAAGATCATGACGTTCCCATCCCCTGGGTAGTGCTCGGCCGCAGCCGGTGTCCGACCGTCGGCGGACATGCGCATTGCCCCCTGCAATCAGTGCGTCTCCGCTGCGGATCATGGCATGCCAGTCATTGACAAATGGTTGTCATGGCGTGCCATGCCGCGGGCAGACCAGGATGACCAGGGGCGCGATAAGGCCTTTTTCGGCCTTCTTGCCGGAGCCGGGCATCCGGAACATCCGAACAGATCTCGCATGATCATGAAAATATCATGACA
>CAZNLW010000013.1:0-25014 GCA_964574205.1 uncultured Rhizobiaceae bacterium
GACCTGAAATTCGCGCTGGCCTAAAGAAAGGCGGCCTCCATGCATTGGCGATGGTCTGGTTGTCTCGCCGGCCTGCACATGGTCCGGTGCCGCTTCACGGGCATGAGGCAGAAAGCGGCGCGACTGTCGGCCTTGCCGGAAAGTCGCTTCGGGTTCATTCCCGCCGGAACCGGGAGGCAGGCTGGTCAACGCCCGTCAGCGAGGGTTCGCCCACGGGCGCGCTTCGTGTTGCGCACAAGCAAGCAGGCAGGCCAAGGCCGGGATGCGACATGCTGTGACACGATGTGACACGAAGCAACGCAATGTGACACAATGACCATCGCGACCGGCATGGATATCTGGGAACCGGAAACATGTTCGACACGCTGCAGGAACGCCTTTCGGGCATCTTCGAGAAGCTCGGCGGTCGCGGGACCCTTTCCGAGAAGGACGTGGACGCCGCCATGCGCGAGGTGCGCCGCGCGCTGATCGAGGCGGATGTGGCCCTGCCAGTGGTGCGCAATTTCATCGACACGGTGAAACAGCGGGCCGTGGGGCAGGAGGTCATCCGCTCGGTGACGCCGGGGCAGATGGTCGTCAAGATCGTGCATGATGCCCTGGTGGAGATGCTCGGCGCGGAGGCGGCGCCACTGAAGGTGGAAGGCGAGCCGCCGAACGTGATCCTGATGGTGGGCCTGCAGGGCTCCGGCAAGACCACCACATCGGCCAAGATCGCCCGCTGGCTGAAGGAAGAGGGGCGCAAGAAGGTGCTGCTGGCCTCGCTGGACACGCGGCGGCCGGCGGCCCAGGCGCAGCTGGCCACGCTGGCGCAACAGGTCGGCGTGGATTCCCTGCCCATCGTGGAAGGGGAGACCCCTGTGGCGATTGCCGAGCGGGCGCTGCGCGAGGGACGCACCGGCGGCTATGACGTTGTGATCCTGGACACGGCCGGCCGTCTGCACATCGACGAGGATCTGATGGAAGAGGTCAAGGCCGTGCGGGCCGTGGCCGAACCCCGCGAAACGCTGCTGGTGGCCGATGCGCTGACGGGCCAGGATGCCGTGAACCTGGCCAGAAGCTTCGACGAGGCGGTGGGGATCACCGGGATCGTGCTCACCCGCGTGGATGGTGATGGCCGCGGCGGTGCGGCGCTCTCCATGCGGGCGGTGACAGGCAAGCCCATCAAGCTCATGGGCACCGGCGAGAAAATGGATGCGCTCGAGCCTTTCCATCCGGAGCGCATCGCCAGCCGCATCCTGGGCATGGGCGACATCGTCTCCCTGGTGGAGAAGGCGGCAAAGACGATCGACGAGCAGAAGGCCCGCAGGATCGCCGAACGCATGAAGAAGGGGGCCTTCACTCTCGACGATCTGGCCGAGCAGCTGAGGCAGATGCAGAAGCTGGGCGGCATGCAGGGCATCCTCGGCCTGTTGCCGGGCATGGGCAGGATCAGGAAGCAGCTGGCCGGCATCGACCTGGACGACCTGGTGCTGAAGCGCCAGCTGGCCATCATCAATTCCATGACGCCCAAGGAGCGGACCTTCCCCAAAATCATCAATGCCTCGCGCAAGAAGCGTATCGCGAAGGGCTCGGGCACGTCGGTGCAGGACGTCAACCGGCTGCTGAAGATGCACCGGCAGATGGCCGACATGATGAAGAAGATGGGGCGCGGCAAGGGGGGGCTGGCGCGCATGTTCGGCATGGGTGGCCGCACGCCTCCGCCGGAAGAGATGGAGCGCCTGCAGGCGGAGCTGGCGGCCATGGATCCCGATGCCCTGCCGCCGGAACTGAGAGATCTGGCCCGGAGCGCCCAGGCCGAAAAAGGCGGGACGGCCGGCAAGGGCGCCGGCCTGCCCCCGCTGACGGGGGGCGGATTGCCGGGACTGGGTGGCGGTCTTCCCGGTCTGGGCGGGGGAATGCCCGGGCCTGGCGGTGGCAGATTGCCGGGTTTGGGCGGCTTGCCGCCGCTGAAGGGCAGGAAACGCAAGCGCTGACCCCCCTGTCGGCTTCCCGATGGTCCGAAAGGGGCAGCGACGGCACTCGGGGCCGGCGGAGCGGGGTCCAAGCCGCTACCGGATCGGTCCGGGACAGAGAAAGACGGATACGGATCGCAACGCGACAGACTGCAAGGAGAGACGAGACCATGGCACTGCGCATTCGACTGGCCCGGGGCGGCGCCAAGAAGCGCCCCTTCTATCGCATCGTGGTGGCGGAAAGCACCGCACCACGCGATGGCCGTTTCATCGAGAAGGTGGGCACCTACAACCCGTTGCTGCCGAAGGATCATCCTGAGCGGGTGGTGCTGAAGGAAGAGCGCATCAAGTATTGGCTCTCGGTGGGGGCCAAACCGACGGATCGCGTGCTGCGCTTCCTGGATGCGAAGGGCCTGGCCAAGCGCGAGCCGCGCTACAATCCCAAAAAGGCCCAGCCGGGCGAGAAGGCCTTGGCGCGCAAAGCGGAAAAGGAAGCCAAGGCGGCCGAGGCTGCCGCCGCAGAGGCTGAGGCCGGCAGCGAGGCGGAAGCGGCAGAGTCCTGAAGCGCGGCTCTTCCGCCGCGTACGGGAGGAAACAGCCAGCCCGCCGCATGTCGGGTGGCTTGCGGCCGATGGCTCCCGAAACATGCGGCATCCACGAGACGGCGTGAGCCATGGCGGAAGAGCAGAAAAAAACGCACACCAGTCTGGTTGTCATGGGCGTGATCACCAATGCCCATGGCATCCGCGGCGAAGTGAAGATCAAAAGCTTCACCGAGGTGCCGGAAGACATAGCAGCCTATGGCCCGCTGCTGCTGGATAACGGGCCGCGCACGGTGGAAATCGTGCAGGTGCGCCCGGCCAGAGGCGTGCTGATTGCCCGGCTGCGTGGGGTGACCGACCGCAACGCTGCAGAACGGCTGAAGGGATGCAAGCTCAAGCTGCCGCGGGAAAGGCTGCCGGATCCGGAGGACGAGGATGAATTCTACCATGCCGACCTCATTGGCCTGAAAGCGGAAACGGCAGCAGGCGAGGCCGTGGGCACGGTGGTGGCGGTGCAGAATTTCGGGGCCTCGGATCTTCTGGAGATCCGGCCGGCCACGGGTGGCGCCACCTTCTTTCTGGCCTTCACGCGCGCGAACGTGCCCGTGGTGGACATTGCCGGCGGACGGGTCGTGGTGAACCTGCCGGTGGAGGAAGCGGAGGTGGCCGGCCCGTCCACATCAGAACGAAAGAGGAGAAAGACCAAAACCGCAAAGGCGGGCAAGGATGCTGCGCAAGGCGGTTCCGATGCCGATCGGAAAGACGTTCGGGGTGCGTGATTTCAGCGGCGTGCCGGGCCGAAGTTCTGGATGCGGCGGCGGCGTTCGGGTCCGAAGTTCTGCACCTTGCGTGGCCGAACCTGACGTGGCGGTGCGGCCGGGGGTGGGGCTGCCATCCGTTCGGCCGGTTCCGCAGCCGGTTCAGGCGGGCGGCCACCGAAGAGGCCGGCGAGAAAGTCGATGAGGCCACCACCGCCACCGCTGCGCCGGGCCAGACGCTGTTTCTCTGTCTCATCCGGCCCGATCCATTCTTTCTCGTATTCGCCGGGCAGGGGCCTGGCGGGCAGGCCTTCCAGCGCCTTCTGCATGACGATCCGGAAGATGCGGGCAGGCAGGGAACCACCCGTGACGCGGCGGGTGGGCGTGTTGTCGTCATTGCCCAGCCACACGCCCATGACGAGCTGGGGTGCATAACCGATGAACCAGGCGTCGCGATAGTCCTGGCTGGTGCCCGTCTTGCCGCCAATGTCGCGTCCCGGAATGCGGGCGGCACGGCCGGTGCCCTCCTCGACCACGGCACGCATCATGTCGTTCATCATGCCAAGGTCACGCCATGTGATGACCTGTCCGAGGCCGGAGCCATGCCGCTCGTAGAGCACCTTGCCGTCGCGGCTGGTGATGCGGGTGACGATGTAGGGAACCACGGCCTTCCCGCCATTGGCAAAGGGCACGTAGGCTGCCGTGATCTCCAGCGGCGTGACCTCGGACACACCCAGCGCCAGGGCCGGCACGGGGTTGAGCGGCGAGGTGATGCCCAGTCGGTGCGCGGTGGCCACCACCTCCGCCGGCCCCACGGCGACGCAGAGCTTCACGGCCACGGTATTGAGCGACCTGGCCAGGGCCGTGCGCAGGGTGACACGGCCATGATATTTTCTGCCGTAGTTCTCCGGCCGGTAGTTGCCGATCTGGAACGGTGCGTCCAGCTCTACCGTGTCGGGCGTGTAACCTTGCTCGATGGCCGTGAGATAGACGAAGGGCTTGAAGGCGGAGCCGGGCTGACGGTGGGCATGCACGGCACGGTTGAACTGGCTCTTCCTGTAGGAGAGGCCGCCAACCATGGCCTTCACGGCGCCATCGGGCCCGAGCATGACGATGGCCCCCTGCGAAACGCGGCGCTTGCGTCCTTCCTTCAGCAGGATGCGGCGCAAGGTGCGCTCGGCCAGCTGCTGGAGGCCGTGATCGAGTGTGGTCTCCACCACGATGGACCGGTCGAAGTCGCCGATGAGATCCGGCAGCTGCTCAAGGATCCAGTCCACGATGTACTGGGTGGCCGGCACGTAGGAGGAGGCCTTCACCGGACGCACACGGGAAAGGGCACGGGCGGCCTCTTCCCTGGTGATGTAGCCCTCTTCCAGCATGGCGGCGATGACCTGGCGGGCCCGCTTGCGCGCCCGGCCGGGATATTTCAGCGGATTGTAGCGGGCCGGGGCCTTGAGCATGCCGGCAAGGATGGCGGCCTCGCCGAGGGTGAGCTCGCGGGCCGATTTGCCGAAATATTTCCGTGCCGCCTTCTCGATGCCCCAGGCGCCGGCGCCGAAATAGACGCGGTTGAGATAGAGCTGGAGGATCTCGTCCTTGGTGAAGCGGCTCTCCAGCCAGATGGCCAGGACCGCCTCCTGGATCTTGCGTTTGAGCGTGCGCTCCGGCTTCAGGAAAAGGTTCTTGGCCAGCTGCTGGGTGAGCGTGGAGCCGCCCTGCACCACGCGCCCGGCGCGGATGTTGGTGATCATGGCGCGGGCCAGACCGATGGGGTCGATGCCGAAGTGGCGGTAGAAACGCCGGTCCTCGATGGCGATGACGGCCTGCGGCACATAGCGCGGCAGCTCCGCCAGGCGGGCCTCGTCGCCAAAGAAGGAGCCGCGCTCGGCGATCACCTGGCCATCCGCGGCCACCACCATGATGCCGGGCTTGCGTTCGGGGATCCTGAACAGGCCCTGCGAATCCAGCGTGAGAAAGACATAGACCGTGACGGCCGCGAGCAGGATGGCGCCCCATATGACGAGCGTCAGGGTCCAGCCAAGCAGGCGGAAGACGAAGGGCCGCTGCCGGCGACGCTCTCGTCGGGACGGCGAGCGGCGTGACGACGGCTTGCGTCCACCATTGCCCGGGCGGGACGGTGCCCTCTTGCGGTTGCTGCTCTTTCGGCCAATTCCCAACATCAGGCTGGAATGTCCCCTTGCGCAAAGGTGGTGGCGCAGCCGGAACGATCAGTGCCGACGTCTGCGACAGCCTGCCGCCTGCATCCGGCTGCCGTCTGCCCGTGCATGACGGATGCATTGTGAACGTTGCCTGACAGCCAGGCAAGGTATCGTTCGGCCCGGCCTGGCACATGTCGTGCCTTTCCCGGCGGGGTGAATGGTGATCACGAAAATGGCCGGAATCAGGCAGCCGGGTATCAGCGGCGTGCCTCATGACCATGTTTTCATGCGCAGTGCCTTTGGAGCCGGGGCGGCATCTGCTAGGCTTGCGCCGACAGCAGCAGATCAACTGGCTGGAGGCCTGATCATACCATGTTGCAAGTGAGCCGTCGTGGGCTGTTTCGTCTGCTCGGGCTCGTGTCCCTGGGACCTGTCCTTTCACGCCTGCCCGTGATCGCCGCGCGGGCCGAGAAGGCCTCGGGCGAAAAGCTGGAATGGCGGCATGGGCTCTCGCTCTTCGGCGATCTCAAGTATCCGCCGGATTTTTCGCATTTCGACTACGTGAAACCGGATGCGCCCAAGGGCGGACGGGTCCGACTCTATGCCATCGGCAGCTTCGATTCGCTCAATCCCTTCACCTACAAGGGCGAGGCAGCGGCCGGCGCGGGCAGCATTCACGACCGGCTCATCAAGCCGGCCCTGGACGAGCCGGCCTCCGAATACGGGCTCATTGCCGAGGCCGTGGCCCATCCGCCGGACTTTTCCTTCGTGGCCTATCGGTTGCGCAAGGCGGCGCGCTTCCATGACGGCAGGCCGATCACGCCGGCGGACGTGATCTGGTCCATGGAGAACCTGAAGACGGCCCATCCCTTCTACAATTTCTACTACAGCAACATCGCACGGGTGGAGCAGACCGGCGACAGGGAAGTGCGCTTCGTCTTTTCCGTGAAAGGCAATCGCGAGCTGCCCCAGATCACCGGGCAGATGCCCGTCCTGCCCAGACACTGGTGGACGGCGAAGGGGGCCGACGGCAAGCCGCGATCGCTGCAGCGGGCGACACTGGAGGTGCCGCTGGGCTCGGGCGCCTATCGCATCCGCACCGTGAAGCCGGGCGAATCGCTCGTGCTGGAGCGGGTGAAGGACTACTGGGCCAGGGATCTGCCCGTGAACGTGGGATACGACAATTTCGACGAAATCGAGATCCTCTACTTTCGCGACGAGACGGTGGCGCTGGAGGCCTTCAAGGCCGATCAGTACGACTGGCGGGTGGAGAACAATTCCAAGAACTGGGCCACGGCCTACGATTTTCCGGCGGTGAAGCGCGGGGATGTGGTGCTGGAGACGTTCCACCTGAAGAACTCGCAGGGGATGCAGGCCTTCGTCTTCAACCTGCGCCGGGAGAAGTTCCGCGATCGCCGGGTGCGGCAGGCCTTCAACCTGGCCTTCGATTTCGAGTGGGCCAACAAGAATCTCTTCTATGGCCAGTACACCCGTACCAACAGTTTCTTTTCCAATTCCGAGCTGGCGGCACGGGGACTCCCGGACGAAATGGAGCTGCAGATCCTGGAGAAGGTGCGCGACAAGGTGCCACCGGAGGTCTTCTCCAGGGAATATCGCAACCCCGTGAACACCACTCCGGCGGATATGCGCCGGCATCTGCGCGAGGCCATGCGACTGCTGCAAGCGGCCGGGTGGAAACTGGGAAAGGATGGAGTCCTGCGCAATGGCAGGGGCGAGCCCTTCGAGGTGGAATTCCTGCTGGTCTCGCCAGCATTCGAACGCATCGTGCTGCCTTTCGTGCGCAACCTGAAACGGCTTGGCATCCAGGCAAGGGTGCGCACGGTGGACTCGGCTCAGTATGAACGGCGGGTGAAGAACTTCGATTTCGATATCATCGTGGCCGGCTGGGGTCAGTCGCTCTCGCCGGGCAACGAGCAGCGCAACTACTGGGGCTCGGCCGCGGCGGACAGGCCCGGTTCGCGCAACTATGCCGGCATCAAGGATCCGGCAGTAGACTATCTCATCGAGCGCATCATCTTCGCCCGTTCGCGCAGGGAGCTCATTGCCGCCACGCGAGCGCTGGACCGGGTGTTGCTGTGGAACTTCTACGTGCTGCCCACCTGGCACATCACATACGAGCGCACGGCGCGCTGGAACCGCTTCGGCAAGCCGGCACGCATCCCCGAGCATTCGGTAGGTTTTCCGGACATCTGGTGGTGGGACGAGAAAAAGGCCCGAGGCATCAGAAGCGGCGAGAAGGGCTGAACCCATGAAGGGCCTGGCAAACGTGATCATGCGGGGCTGGCGCCGGCCTCCGAACCGGCGGGCAGGCATGCGGGCATGGACTCGCGTTGCCGCTGCTGCGGGGCTGGGGCTTGTGCTGCTGACCCTTTCCGGCCCCTCCGTGCAGGCCGAGCGGCGGCATGGCCTGTCCGCCTTCGGCGATCTGGCGCTGCCAGCCGATTTTGCCCATTTCCCTTATGTTGATCCAGATGCGCCCAAGGGCGGGCAGATGGTTACCGTGGGCACCTCGGGCCTGACCAGCTTCGATTCGCTCAATCCCTTCATCCTGAAGGGCGATGCGGCGGATGGCCTGGAGATGCTCCACGACTCGCTCATGGTGCGCAACCACGACGAGGCGGATGCCGTCTATGGCCTGCTGGCGGAATGGGCGGAGGTGGCAGATGACGGCCGGAGTGTCACCTTCGGGCTGCGGGCACAGGCACGTTTCGCCGATGGCACGCCGGTGACGGCAACGGATGTGTGCGCAACCTTCTCTGCCCTGAAGACGAAAGGGCATCCGCGCTATCGCATCGCGCTGCGGGATGTCGTGGCCTGCGAGGCACCGGATGCGCGCACGGTGCGCTATCGTTTCACCGGCGAGAACGTGCGAGACCTGCCGCGGATCGTGGCCACGCTGCCGGTATTGAGCGCCCGGGAACTGCAGGAGCGCGACTTTGCCCGGCCCACGCTGCGGCCTTTCCTGGGCTCCGGTCCCTATCGCGTGAAGGCTTTCAAGACCGGCAGCTTCATCACTTATGTGCGGCGTCAGGACTACTGGGCGAAAGATCTGCCGGTGAATCGCGGCCGCTGGAATTTCGACGAGATCAAGTTCATCTACTTTCGCGATCGCACGGCGGAATTGGAGGCCCTGAAAGCCGGCGAGCTGGACCTGCGTGAGGAATTCACCTCACGCGACTGGGCCACGGCCTATGACATTCCGGCAGTGAAGAAAGGATGGCTGATCAAGGGCGTGCTGCCGGATCACCGGCCTTCGGGTGCGCAGGGCTTCTTTCTCAACCTGCGTCGGGAGGTGCTGGCCGATCCGCGAACGCGCAAGGCCCTCAACCTGGCCTTCGACTTCGAGTGGGCCAACAAGAACCTGTTCTACGGGCTCTATCGACGCACGGAATCCATCTTCGAAAACTCGCCACTGAAGGCCCGAGGCCGGCCTTCCCCGGGCGAGCTTGCACTGCTCGAACCCTGGCGAGACCGATTGCCGCCGGAGGTCTTTGGCGAGGCGGTCAGACCACCCGTCTCGGATGGTTCGGGGCAGGATCGGCGGCTGCTGCGCAAGGCGTTCCGCCTGTTGCAGGCGGCGGGCTGGCAGCGCAAGGGCAAATGGCTCGTGAATGCGAAAGGACAGCCGCTGGAGGTGGAGTTTCTCTATGTCTCGCCAGCTTTCGAGCGCATCATCGTGCCCTATGTGCGAAATCTGAAGCTCCTGGGTATCCGGGCACGGATGCGGATGGTGGAATCCGCACAATATCAGCGGCGACTCAAGACCTTCGACTTCGACATCACGACCCAGCGATACGTCTTCTCGCTCACGCCCGGGGTGGAGCTTCGTGCCTTCTTCGGCTCGGCGGCAGCGGCGATGCCCGGCAGCTACAACATTGCCGGGGTCAGCTCTCCCGCCGTGGATGCACTGATCGGGAAGGTGATCGCCGCCCGCTCCCGCGAGGAAATGATCACGGCGGCGCGTGCCCTGGACCGGGTGCTGCGAGCGCTGCATTTCTGGGTGACGCCCTGGTACAAGGCCTCGCTCGCGGTGGCCTGGTGGGACAAGTTCGGGCGACCGGCACACAAGCCGAAGTATGCCCGCGGGATTCTCGATACCTGGTGGTTCGATGCCAAACGCGCCCGGCGGCTGGAGGCAGCCCGGCAGTGACAGCGACATGCAAAGCGCGCATTACATGATCCTGGTGTGGTCGGGCCATCTTGCCACCTGTGCATTGTAAACGGCACGCAGGGCGTGATAATCTCCCCCGCCGTTGCGGGGGGCTTGTTCAATGCGCAAGATCTGGCCAGTCATTCTTGCCGGTGGTGACGGGGAGGACCTCTGGCCACTCTCTCGACGGCTTCAGCCCAAAGCCTTTCTGGACGTGACCGGCGGTGGCAGTCTGTTCCGCCACACCTGCCAGCGCCTGCAGCGTTCCGGCCTGCATCCCCCCCTCGTGGTGGCCGGGACTTTGGCTGCTGCGCGTGTGCGTGAGGAACTGCTGCAGCTGGGGCTGCTGGGGCGGGCGCGCGTGATCCTGGAACCGGCGGCGCGAGGCATGGGCATGGCGGCACTGGCGGCGGCCTTTGTCATCGCCTCGCGGGAGCCGCGGTCACTGCTGCTTGTCTCCCCCTGTGATCAGATGGTGCGGGACGAGAACCGCTTTCACGAGTTGCTGCAGGCGGCGCGCCCGGCAGCCGAGGCCGGGGCGGCCGTGCTGCTGGCGCCGCCGCTGGAGAGCGTGGGCGGCGTGCGCCGGGCCGTGTTCGTGGTGGATGATGGCGAAAGGAAGAATGGGCCGCTGCCGGTGCGGCGACTGGCAGGGGGCGTTTCGGCAGAGGGCGGCGGCCGGAAAGGACAGCCCAGGAAAGGAGAGCGTGCGCTGTGGAACAGTGGCACGGTGCTGGTGCGGGCCGACAGGCTGCTGGCGCGGGTGCGTCAGCGCATGCCTCAAGTCTATGCCCACATGGTGCAGACCATGGGGCATGCCTGGCAGGATGGCATTGTGGTGCGCCCTTCTGCCCTCCATTGGCAGCGGCTGCCCACGATGGGACTGGTGCCGGGAATCTATGGTGCCGATGGCGAACTGCTCTGCCAGCCGGCGGATTGCGGCTGGGAAGAAGTGGGCGACTGGGCCGGCTTGCATCATTATCTTCCGCATGACGAACGCGGGAATGCCGCCTTTGGTCCGGCCCTCATGGCGGAGGCGGAGGATTCGCTGGTCTGGAATGCTGGTGGACCGCTGGTGGCGCTGGCCGGTCTGAAGGACGTGATTGCCGTCTCCACGGCCGATGCGGTGCTCGTATGTGCGGCCGAGCATGCCGATGCGGCGGCGAATTTTGCCGCGCGCCTGGCCCGGGCCGGACGACCGGAAGCGGAACAGCCGGTGGTGACAACCCATCCCTGGGGCCGGTCGCAACGCCTGGTCCATGGCGGGCGCTACCGGCTGGAGCTTCTCCATGTGCGGCCGCAGGGAGCCATCTCGCTGCGTCGGCATGGTCATGACCTGCTGGTGTGGCTCGTGATCAGCGGACGGGTGGACGTGGTGGCTGGCGACAGGATGACGAGTCTGGGGGCCGGCGAAAGCCTGGCCATTCCGCGCCACATGCTGCACCGGCTGGACAATCCCGGCCCCATGGAGGCCGTGGTGCTGGAGCTCAGGCTCAATGGCATGGGCGAAGGTGCGGGCAGCGGGCAGGAAACGGGCAGAAGGGACGACCAGAGCCCATGAAATCCTGTCTTCTCCCTGTGCAGGGCAACAAGGTCGGTGCCAGGGCGAAGGACTGGCAGCGAGAGGATGATTCGGCCTGTCCTGTCCTTCCCGATAGGGGTATCGCGACGCGGAAAGCGGGCTACCCGATCCATGTGCCCGGCTTGCTCACGTCTTCCTGTCAGCTGTCAATGCACTGAAAGAAAAGGGATATTCTCGAAAATTTATACCCTCTTCGAATCAATGGCCCTGCATGATTGTGAGCATTTTGTGATTGTCAATATGAGAAACCTGCAGCTTTCGCGGATTCATCCCCTTTTTCCACAATCTTCCCTGATTCGATTGCCAAAGGGTCAATCGGGCAGGGGAGAGAGGCCATGATCATCATTGTAGACAGGCGGCGTCTGGTGCTGGATGGCTATCACCGCAGCTTCAGGCGGGAGGGGGTGGCTACCGTGGGGTTCGAGCCACGTGAATTCACGGACTGGCTGGAGGCAACAGCGGAAACGGAACTGGGAGCCGTGGAGGCCGTGCTGCTGGGCGACTGTTGCCCGGAGGAGGAGGCGTTGCCCCGGCGCATACGCGAGAAGATGCTTGCACCCATCATCGCCATGAGCGAATCCCGAGCCCTGGAGGACGTGTTGCGACTGTTCTCTGCCGGCGTGGACGATGTGGTGCGCAAGCCCGTGCACGTGCGCGAAATTCTGGCGCGGGCGAATGCCATCATGTCGCGGCTGCGGCGACGCGAGAACGTCATGGAGGCCGGGCCCATCCGCCTTTATCCCGACGGGCGGGCCCCGGAGGTGAATGGCGAGCCCCTGCAGCTGCCGAGACGTGAATACCGCATCCTGCATTATCTGGTCACGCACAAGGACAGGCGCGTGACCAAGGCGCAGCTGTTCGACTACGTCTACGGCATGTTCGAGGACGACGTGGAAGAGTGCGTCATCGAGAGCCACATCTCCAAGCTGCGCAAGAAGCTGAGGACCCGGCTGGGTTATGATCCCATCGATTCCCGCCGCTATCTCGGCTATTGCCTGCACAGTGAACCGCCGGCCACCCGTGCGGAAAAGGCCGGCAAGGATGCGGCTCCGACGAACAGGAAGGCCAGGGCCCTGCGGGCCGCCTGAAGGATCGGGAGCTGCAACAGCGGGGCTTTCGCCGGAGATGCCTGTTCTCCATGGATGCCGGTGACGGTCCCCGCCGGGGTCTCCATGGCAGGGCTCTCCGAATGGGAAGGACCGCAGGCCGCGGTCCTTTTTCTCATGCCGTGAATCGGCCTGCAAGGGCTGATCTGGCCTGGGACACAGGGGCCGGGCTGGCGCAAGGCCGGCACAAGGCACGGGCCGCATGGTGGATGCAGGCGCAGAACCTTTCGCACTCGGGCATCTGGCATAATCGGTACAAGGGGACATCGCCATGTCCATCGGCAACATCATGCGCACGGCCGTTTCCGGCATGCTGGCCCAGGGCAACAAGCTCTCGACCGTGGCCGACAACATCGCCAACGCGGACACCGTGGGCTACAAGCGGGCGGAGGCGGAATTTTCCTCCATGATCCCGCAGCACCTGACGGGCAGGTATGTCTCCGGCGGTGTCATCACCACCATTCGCCGACACATTGCCGAACAGGGCACGCTGATGAACACCACCTCCATCACCGACCTGGCGGTGGCAGGCGAGGGATTCTTCATCGTGGAGAACGATGCCGGCGAGCGCTTCCTGACCCGGGCGGGCAGCTTCGTGCCTGACGAAAACGGCTATCTGGTCAATGCTGCGGGGTTCTATCTTCTCGGCTTCGACATCGGCAATGGCCAGACGCCTTCGCCGGTGGCCAACGGCTTTGCCGGGCTGGAACGGGTGCGGCAGTCCGACGAAGGGCTGCGGGCCACGCCCTCGACGGCCGGTGATCTGCGCTTCAACCTGCCGGCCGACGCCTCCATCGTGCCGGCCGCCAACCTGCCCTCGATCAATGCGCCCACGGCCACCTATTCGGCCAAGACCTCCATCGTGGCGCATGACAATCTGGGGGCCGAGAAGCTCATCGACATCTATTTCGCCAAGACAGGCGACCATACCTGGGAGGTGGCTCTCTTCGACCGGGCGGCGGCGTCCGATCCGGGACCGTTTCCCTACAATGCCGGGCCGCTGGCCACCTTAACCTTGCAGTTCGACGGCACCACGGGCCAGCTGCTCTCGCCGGCGCCTCCGGTGCTGACCTTCACCGTACCGGACGGACAGCCGCTGACGCTCGACATCACCGGCTCTTCACAGTATGCGGCGCCGTTCAGTGTGCTCGACGTGAACGTGAACGGCAATGCGGCCACGGGCTACGAACTGTTCAAGATCGGCGAGGACGGTGTCATGTACGGCACCTTTCCCAATGGCGAGAAGCGGCCCACCTACCGCATTCCGCTGGCGACGGTGCGCAGCCCGGACAACCTCCAGCTCCTGCCCGGCGACGTGTTCACCCAGACGGATACCTCGGGCGACGTGCTCGTGGGCTTTCCGCGCGAGGGCAACCTGGGTTCCGTCATTTCCGGCGCCAGGGAGCAATCCACGGTGGACCTGGCCTCGGAGCTCACGGCCATGATCGAGGCGCAGCGCGGCTACACGGCCAACTCGAAGGCCTTCATGACCGGGGCGGAGCTCATGGACGTGGCCGTGAACCTGAAGCGCTAGGCCGCAGACGTTAACGTGATTGCAAGGCGCCGCCGACCACGATGGTCGTTGCCGCTGTGCGGCGGGGGCGCCTCGAGCGGAAAGGCAAGGCGATGTCGCTCGGCGCGGTTCTCAATTCGGCAAGGTCCTCGCTGACGGCTCTCTCCGAGCGTACCCGTGTGACCTCGGAGAACATCGCCAACGTGGACAATCCGGACTATTCCCGGCGCATTGCCGAAAATGTGCCGGGTTCCCATGGCGTGCGCCGCGTGGCCATCCAGCGGGCGGAGGATCGCGAGATCCTGGCGCAGATGCTGGACTACACTTCCCGGCATGCCGGCAACAAGGTGCTGGCCGACGGGCTCGACCAGCTGCAACGGGCCTTTGGCGGGCCTGACAGCGAAACCTCGCCGGCCGCGCTGCTGGCGCGCCTGCGGCAGGATCTGCAGGCCTTTGCCGCCATGCCCGACAGCGGTGCAGCCGCACGCCAGGTGGTCGTCTCTGCCCGGGCGGTGGTGGACAGCCTCCATCGTGGCGCACAGGCCGTGCAGGACCTGCGCACCATGGCCGATGCGGAGATTGCCCGTTCCGTGACCCGCATCAACGAGACCCTGGCCCGTTTCCATGAAGCCAATGCGGCCATCGTCTCCGGCCGGCTTTCCGATGCCGAGCGGGCACGGCAGAAGGATGCCCGCGACGCGGCCCTCGCCGATCTGGCCGAGGAGATCGACATCCGCACCATTGCGCGGCCGGATGGCGGACTGGCCATCTACACCGCCAGTGGCGCGGTGCTCTACGAAAAACAGCCGAGAGTCGTGACCTTCGTGCCTTCCGGCATGCTGGCGCCAGGTGTGACGGGCCAACCGGTCCATGTCGACGGGGTGCCGGTGACCGGCGATGCGGCGGCGATGACGCTGCGGGCCGGGCGCCTGAGCAGCCTGGTGCAACTGCGTGACCGCATCGCACTGGACTGGCAGACGCAGCTGGACGAGGTGGCCCGAGGGCTGATCGAGACCTTTGCCGAACATGACCAGGGGTCGCCGCCGGGGCCGGATCTTGCCGGCCTGTTCACGTGGTCCGGCGGGCCGGCGCTGCCGTCTGCCGGCGCCCACGTGTCGGGGCTGGCAACGGACATTCGCGTCAACCCGCTGGTCGATCCGGAAGCCGGTGGCAATCCCTTCCTGGTGCGCGATGGTGGCATCAACGGCATCGGCTACATGGAAAACACGGGCGGTTTTGCCGGTTACACCCAGCGGCTGCTGACACTGGATGCGGCCATGGGCGCGCCGCGGGCCTTCGATCCGGCGGCGGGGCTGGAGACCTCGGCGGATCTTGTCAGCTATGCCGCCTCATCGCAGGCCTGGCTGGAACAGGCGCGTGGCCATGCCGCGCAGAACAAGGAATATTCGGCTGCCCTGCTGAGCCGGGCCTCGGCGGCCTTGTCGCGGGCCACGGGCGTGGATCTGGATGCGGAACTGGCCACCATGATGCGTCTGGAGCGCACATGGCAGGCCTCCGCCCGACTGATCCAGGCGGTGGATACCATGCTGGCCAGTCTCCTGGATGCGGCCCGCTAGGGCGATCATCGGGTCTGAAGGCCCGAGAAATGATGGCGTGATGCCTTGAGGAGCCGAACGAGACATGAAGTCATCGCTTGTTCCGCCCGTGACCACGTCGACAGGGGCGCCAGCCACCACCATGCAGGTGCGCCGGGACCTGGAGACGGCCAATCTGGAACTGGCCAGCGGCCGCCATGCGGACATGGGCCTTGCACTGGGGGGCCGTGCCAGCGTGCTGGTGGAGGCTCGGGCCCAGCGCACGCTGCTGGAAGGGCTCAAGGACGATGCGGGCATCGCGGCCTCGCGGCTGAGTGCGGTGCAATTGTCGCTGGCGAACATGGTGGACGGCGCCCATGCCATGCTGGGCACGCTCATGCCGCTGCGCACGGGGCAGATGGACCCGGCCGTGGCCGCCGGCCAGGCCAGGGGGCATTTCGCGGCCATGATCGCGGCCGTGAATGCCACTTCCCATGGGTCCTTCGTTTTCGGCGGGATCAACGTGGGCGAGGCACCCCTTGCCGACTTTTTCGCGGAACCGCCCCCGGCCGCACGGCAGGCCGTGGCGGATGCCTTCGTTGCCCGTTTCGGCTTTCCGCCCGGCGATCCGGCAGCGGCGGGCATCTCGGCGGCAGACATGGCAGATTTCCTCGACAACGTGCTTGCGCCCCTGTTTGCCTCGCCACAATGGGAGAGCCTGTGGTCCGCGGCCACGGACGAGACCATGAAGTCGCTGGTCTCGCTCAACGACGTGGTATCGGCCACGGCCAGCGCCAATGATCCAGCGATACGCAAGCTTGCCATGGGATACGTGATGGTGGCGGGCCTTGGCCTCGAGAGCCTGGGGCGCGCAGCCCGGGACGTGGTGGCAGAGCGGGCCGTGCGCACCTTCGGCGAGGCGATCGCCGGGCTCAACGAAATGCGGGGCATCGTGGGCGTGCAGGAAAAGCGCGTGGCCGATGCCCGCGAGCGGCTGGATGTGCAGATGGCCTGGCTGGATCAGCAGATCACCGGCATGGAGCAGGTCGACCTGCACGCGGTGGCCATGCGCATCAACGCGCTGCAGACCATGCTGGAAGCGTCTTACGCGGTTTCGGGCCGGCTGCAGAATCTCACGCTGCTCAACTACATGTAGCTGCCGGTTGCATGCCGCAGTGCGCTGGCACGGCGTGAGCGCAGAGCGCCGATGTGCGTGAAAGGTTGCCAAGGGGAAGGCAGAAGACATGTATCGAAAGGCATACAGGGACATCGCCGGCCAGGACTATGCCCAGGAGCGCGAACACGAAGCCATGGCGATCGACATGGCCATTCGCATGATGCGCGAGGGCGAGGAAAAGGGCATGCGCTCCGTGGAGGCAGTAAAGGCCCTGCATTTCACCCGCCGCTTGTGGCTCTACTTTCTCGATGACCTGGCCGATCCCGGCAACGGTCTGCCCGACGAGCTGAAGGCGCGTCTCATCTCCATCGGCATCTGGGCGATCAAGGAGCTGGAACGCATCGATCGCCGGGAGCACGACTCTTTCGGGGATCTCGTGGAGATCATGGAAATCATACGCGACGGGCTGAGATCATGAACAAGCCGATCCGCATCTCCCTGCGCGCCGGTGAGCGCATCTTCGTCAACGGGGCCGTGCTGCGCGTGGACCGCAAGACATCCATCGAATTTCTCAACAACGTGGTGTTCCTGCTGGAGCAGCACGTAATGCAGGAAGAGGAGGCGACCACGCCCCTGAAACGCCTCTATTTCACCGTGCAGAAACTGCTCATCGAGCCCGCCAACGGCTTCAACATCCGCCAGGAATACTACCGGCGGCATCTGGAACTGCTGGATGCCTACGAGGGCACGGAGATTGCCGAGCGACTGGGCGAGGTGCGCGCACTCATCAACACGGGACGCAACTTCGAGGCCCTGAAGCGCATTCGTGCCCTGTTCACGCTGGAGGAGGAGATTCTCGGGAAACGGGCGCAAGCGCCAGAGACGACGGCGCGCACAGCCGGCACGACGCCCCCTGACGCGGCGGAAACGGCGCCGATCCGCAAGGTTGGCAACAGCCCGGAGCGCTAGCCTTTCTCCAGAGGGAAAGCCCCGGCCGCGGGCGATCCGGCCGGCCGATCATGCCGATGTTCGGTGTCTGCCCATCATGACCGGCCCGGCCTGCGGCCCGAGCCAAGGAGGAGGCAGCCATGAGCGAAGTGCCCGGCGTGGACAATCTGCTGCCGCGCATGACCACAACCACGACCCTGCAAGAGACGGGGGAACAGGATGCCCTGTCCGGGCTTGATCATCAGGCCTTTCTCAAGCTGCTGGTGGAACAGCTGAAGCACCAGGATCCCACCCAGCCCATGGACGGCACGGACTATCTGGCCCAGCTGGCGACCTACGCCAACGTGGAGCAGAACATCCGCACCAATGATCGTCTGGCGGAAATCCTCACCCGACTCTCCATGAACCAGGGCAGCGATCTTCTGGGCCGCACCGTCTCCACGCTGGACGGTTCGGTAAGCGGCCGCGTGGTCGCCTTCGAGATTCTGGACGGCGGCGTGAACCTGGTGCTGGCTGACGGGCAGAAACTGCCGCTGGGGCCAGGGGTGGTGGTGTCCGAGACTGCAGATGCGAACGGTGGAACGGCGACGGCATGAACCAGGCCGATGCACTGGACCTGATGCGTGCTGCCGTGTGGGTAGTGCTGGTGACCTGCGGGCCGGCCGTGCTCGCGGCCATGGTGGTGGGCATCGTCATCGCGCTGGTGCAGGCGCTCACCCAGATCCAGGAAGTGACGCTCACCTTCGTGCCCAAGATCATCATCATCCTGCTGGTGATCATTGCCACCGCCCCCTTCATGGGCGCGGAGCTGCAGAAGTTCACCGAGCTCGTCTATGCGCGCATCGAGAGGGGCTTCTGACATGTCCATGGTGGAGGGAAGCGGTCCCGTGGCTCCGGTGAGCGGCCGGCCGGCAGGCCCGCCGGGCGAAGCCATGGCGGCGCGCCATCAGCGCGACGTGGGTTTCGCCTTCGGCATCGTGCTCATCCTGGTGCTGCTCTTCCTGCCCATTCCGGCATGGCTCATCGATGTCGGGCTGTCGGTTTCCATCGCCTTCTCGGTGCTCATCCTCATGGTGGCGCTGTGGATCCGGGAGCCATTGGAGTTCTCGGCCTTTCCCACCGTGCTGCTGATCGCCACCATGTTGCGGCTGTCGCTGAACATCGCCTCCACACGGCTCATTCTCTCGCAGGGCAACGAGGGAATCACCGCCGCCGGCCATGTCATCGGCGGCTTTTCCACCCTGGTGATGCGGGGCGATTTCGTCATCGGCCTCATTGTCTTCGCCATCCTGGTCACGGTGAACTTCCTCGTCATCACCAAGGGCGCCACGCGCATAGCCGAAGTCGGGGCGCGCTTCACCCTGGATGCCATTCCCGGCAAGCAGATGGCCATCGATGCCGATCTCTCCGCCGGACTGATCGACGAGAAGGAGGCGCAGCGTCGGCGCCGCATCCTGGAAGAGGAAAGTGCCTTCTTCGGCGCCATGGACGGCGCTTCCAAGTTCGTGCGGGGCGATGCCATCGCCGGGCTGATCATCACCGCCATCAACATCTTCGGCGGCATCGTCATCGGCGTGACCCGACACGGCCTGTCCCTGGCGGAGGCGGCGGACGTGTTTACCCGCCTGTCGGTGGGGGATGGTCTGGTGTCGCAGATTCCGGCGCTGATCGTGTCGCTGGCGGCGGGCCTGCTGGTCTCCAAGGGCGCCAATCGCGGATCGGCGGAGACAGTCCTCCTTGCCCAGCTCGGCAGCTATCCGCGGGCGCTGATGGTGGCGGCGGCGCTGATGATGATCCTGGCCCTGGTGCCGGGGTTGCCGTTTCTGCCGTTCTTTCTGCTGGGGATGGTGCTGGGCGGTTCCGGCTGGCTGATTCTCCAGCGCATGCAGGCGGAGAGCGAGGCGGAAGCCGCTGCCGTGGAATCCGCCCAGGCCGCGGTGGAGGAAGAGCAGGAGACCTCCGTGCAGACGGTGTTGGAGGCCCCGGCTCTGGAGCTCAGGCTGGGCAAGCAGCTGGCCGTGCATTTCCTCAAGCAGCAGGGCGAGCTGGAGCACCGGGTGGCCCGCATGCGCCGCCGCTTTGCCGAACGATACGGCTTCGTGGTGCCGGAGATCCGGCTTGCCGACGACCTGGATCTCGATCCCAAGACCTATCAGATCCGCCTGCATGGCACGGTGGTGGCCATGCATCGGCTGCGCATCGGCGAGGTGCTGGTGATCACCGGCGAGGGACAGCGACCCTCCCTGCCCTGCGAGGCGACGCGCGAGCCCGCCTTCGGCATGCCGGCCTGCTGGCTTTCCGAGCATCTGAAGGACCAGGCCCGGCTGGAGGGCTTCGAGGTGGTGGACATCATGTCGGTGATGCTCACGCACTTGAGCGAAACCATCGGCAACAATCTGGCGCAGCTGCTCTCCTACCGTGACGTGCGCATGCTGCTGGACCGGCTGCCGGCGGAATACCAGCGGCTGATCGACGAAATCGTGCCGGCCCAGATCACCTTCTCCGGCATTCAGGCGGTGCTGAAGCTGCTGCTGGCGGAACGGGTCTCCATCCGTTCCCTGGAGCTGATACTGGAAGCCATTGCCGAAATTGCCCCCCATGTTCGGCGCGCGGAGCAGATCGTGGAACACGTGCGCCTGCGGCTGGCGCGGCAGATCTGCGGCGATATCGCCGAGGACGGAATCCTGCGCGTGCTGCGGCTGGGCAACCGCTGGGATCTGGCCTTTCATGAAAGCATTCGCCGCAAGGGCGAGGAGGTGGTGGAGTTCGACATCGATCCGCGGCTGGTGGAGGAATTCTCCGAACAGGCGGCGCGGGTGATCCGCCAGCACATGGATGCCGGATACGACTTCGCCCTGGTCACGGCCCATGACGCGCGCCCCTTCGTGCGCATGATCATCGAGCGGCTGTTTCCCACGCTGCCGGTGCTCTCTCAGCTGGAGATCGCCCGGGGCGTGCAGGTGGAGGTGATCGGCAGCCTTTCATGAGATCGCCGCGGAGCCTCTGGGGCGGATGGCGGCCATGGGCAGCGCCACTCGGGGATGGACTTCGGGAATGCAAGAGACGCAACGGGCCTGTGATGACCATTGCCGAGCTGCCGGAGATTCTCCTGTGGATCTTTCTCTATTTCTGCCGCATCGGCGGCATGTTGATGCTTTTTCCCGGCTACGGCTCGGCGCGGGTGCCGGTTCAGGTGCGGCTGTTCCTGGCGGTAGCCGTCACCGCTGCCCTTTCTCCCCTGCTGCTGGAGCTGCCGCCGGCACGCCCCCTTGCGTTGGGCGAAGCCACGCCGGCGACCCTGCTTTGGCTGGTGGCCGTGGAGCTCGCGAAGGGCGTCAGCATTGGTCTCATGGCGCGTCTCATCCTGCTGGCGCTGGACTTCCTGTTCACGGCCGTGACCATGTACATCGGCATGGGCAACTTCCCCGGGGCCCCGGCGGAGGGGCTGGCGCCCGCTCCCCCTCTGGTGAACTTCCTTTCCATCAGCGCCACGATGCTCGTTTTCGCCACGGGACTGCATGCCCAGGCGCTGGTGGCCGTGGTGGAATCCTATGGCATTTCGCCAGTGGGGCAGGCAGTGGCGGTGACCGATTCACTGGCTGACGTGGTGGCGGCGCTGGCCCGCGGCACATGGCTGGCTTTTCAGGCCACAGCTCCCTTTCTCGTCTACGGCGTGATCGTGAACCTGGCCGTGGGGCTGGTGAACCGTCTCACGCCCCAGATTCCGGCCTATTTCATCGCAGTTTCCGCCATCATGCTGGGTGGATTGATGCTGCTGTTCCTCGTCATCGACGAGATGATGATCGTCTTCCTGCAAGGCTTTGCCCAGTGGCTGACGGGAGGGTGAAAGAGGAAACACCGCCATGAAGGACAGGCAGAAACGGCTTGTGCGCCTGCTTGAGCTGATGCGGCAGATGAAGAGACTGGACGAATGGCAGGTGCAGCGGCTGGAAGACGACATCCGGCAGGCGAGGGAAACGCGGCGCGCGCTGCTTCAGGCCATGGAAAACGACATCTTTCGCAGTCGCATGATGGCCGATCTCGTGGCCCGCAACCTGCAGCGTGCGGCCGTCTCCGAAACAGTGGCACGGGAGGCGCAGGGCAAGGCCCGCGCGCGGCTGACCGAGCGCCACCGCCAGCTGCGGCAGGTGACGCGCATGGAGGCACGGACACGGCAGGTTCTCTTGCGGCAGGGGATGCGCGATGCCCTGCTGGAGGCCATCGAACGGGCCGTGCGCTCCGGCGGCACGGGTCCGTGACGCACTGCCGTTTCTGCATGATCCGGATCATGAACAGGCCCTTGCGCAAGCCTCCCACAAGTTTGGCCCGCTAGTTTTCCTTCCGATACAGGAACGAGGGGGACCCATCCGGATACGATGAACGGAGGGGCTGCATACCATGGCCATTTCACCGCCGTCGGACATCGTGATGGATGTCATGCGTGCTGCCGATCCGATGCGGGTGCGGCAGGCCACCCGGGCGCTCACAAGCGGGCAGGCCATGGCGGACGTGAAAGCCACGAACGTGAATTCCCCCACAGGAACAGCGGACGCCGGTTCGTTTGTGGCCCGGCTCGCCTCAGCCGAAAAAGCCCCCGCACGTGCAGCGGCGGGCCGGACTGGCGCCGGCGTCCGCTCCCATGACACGGCGATGCAGGCGACCCGCGGTCCGGTGAATCTGCTGACCGGGCCTGATGTCCCTTCCCGCGCAGCGGCAAACGGCGGCGCGGGGGGTGCGAAAAGGGCGCTGCCGATGGACATGCCTTCCCTTCGGATCCGGAAGGCTGTGCCGGACACGGCGGATGATGGCCGCAAGGCGGCCCTTCATGCGGCCTATGCGGGACTGGAGAGCCTGCTGCTGCAGCAGATGCTGGAAGCGGCGCTGGCCGCCGGCGGATCCGGCCGGGCGTCGTATTTCGGCAGGGGTCTTGCCGGTCAGACGTGGCGGTCCTTGATGGTGGCGGGCATTGCCGACACGGTGGGTGCTGCCGGTGGGCTGGGGCTTGCCGATCGGCTGATGGCCGATCCCGCCCGCTTTCGGGGGCTGGTGGGTACCTTGCGGGGCTGAAGGGGCCGCGCTCGCTCCAGGGATCGTGATCCATGAACACGATGACGGACATGTCCAGGGTGGGGCAAACCACGGTGCAGGGGCTGGAGGTGGCGCTGGAGGGCGTTGCCACGCGGTTGCTGGAGATTCTGGAACAGGAATGCCGGGATCTGAGGGCCAACCGGCTGGAGGCCCTGGAGGATCATGCCCGGCAGAAGGATCTGCTGCTGGTGGATCTGGCGCGTCTGTCGCGACTGGTGGGCCATCCGGCCGGATTGCCCGCCACGGTGCGGGCGCGGCTGACCCAGGTGAAGGCGAGCCTCGAGGAGAACCGGCGCCTGCTGGCGTGGCATCTGGAAGCCTCGCGGGAGTTTGCCACCTTCATCGAGGATGCCATTCGCCGTCGCCGCACGGATGGCACCTATTCGCGCAAGGCCGTGCGCCCGGTCGGCACGGGTGGTGGCCATGGCGCTGATGCAGCCGACGGGGCGGAGGGCAATGCCGGCCTTGCCCGGGCGAGAAAGGCCTATGGGACATGGTGAGGATTCTCGTTGTCGGCATGCTGGCCACGCTATCGGCGCTGGGGGCACTCTATGGCGTTCTCGTCTGGCAGGCCGGCGCCAGGGCGGAAATCGGGAAGCCGAAGGTTCTCGTGCCGCTCGAGCAGATCAAGACGGACATCATCAGCGTGCCCATGATCAGCGAGGGCGAGGTGAAGGGCTATGTGCTGGCCCGCTTCGTCTATCTCGTGGAATCCGATCGCCTGAAGAGGCTCTCCGTGCCACCGGATGCGTTGCTGGTGGACGAGGCCTTCAAGCTGATCTACGCCAGCCCGGTGGAGGATTTCCGGCGCATCGAGAAATATGACCTGGCCGGATTGACACGGCGCCTGAAGGAGAACGTGAACCGGCGGCTGGGCGCCCCGCTGGTGCATGACGTGCTGGTGGATTCCATCAATTACGTGGCCAAGAACGAGATCCGCCATCGCGGACTCAAGCAGTGAGCCGGCCAGTAACGGAAAACCGGAAAATGGAGCCATGTCGCCGGGAGCATTTTTCAGAACCCATGCGCCGGGACTGGTGGCAGCGGGGCTGTCCACGGCCTTTGCCGCCTACATGATCGTTACTGGGGGTGATGGCGGTGATCCCGAGCTGCCCGTCGTCTTCGTGCGGCATGCGCCAGTGGAGAAAGTGGTTTCGCGACAGCCATCCATGCCCATCGTGCCCGGCAACCGCCTGTTGCCCGATGCACCGCTGGTGGCGGACGAGCTGATCACGGGCACGGTGGGGCCAGTGCCCCATGGCGATGCGGAGGGCACGGGCGACAAGGCACCGGGCAGGGACGCCGGTGGCGGGGACGGGGACGAGGGGCGCAAGGGGCGCCAGCATGTGGAGCGGCGGCCGGAAGAGGAGCCACTGCCCCATTACGTGTTGCGCTTTGCTTCGCCGGCCATGGCGCTGGTGGAAGGCGACGGGCGGCTGTGGACGGTGGAGCCCGGTGATGCGTTGCCGGGCTTGGGCCGCATCATTGCCATCGAGCGCAGACAGGGCAGGTGGGTGGTGCGTCTGAGCGACGGCACCCGATCCTACGAGATCCGGCAGGAATGATCGCCTCCTTCGGGAGGTCCCTTCATTCAATGCCTTCATTCAGAGAACAATGGTTTCGGCAATCTCGATGCCGAAGCCGGAGAGGCCTACATAGTGGCGCTCGGAGGAGGCCAGCAGACGGATGGACTTGCAGCCGAGGTCCCGCAGGATCTGCGCGCCCAGGCCCACGTCGCGCCAGGCCTTCTCACGGGCGCGGGCGCTCTCCGTGTCCTCCTTCTCCGACTGCTGCACCAGCGGCGAGGCCGGCACGCCCGTGGCCCCCTCGCGGAGATAGACGAGCACGCCGCCCCCTTCCCTGCGAAAACGCGTGAAAACGCGGTTGAGTGTCTCGCGGTTGCCGAAGACGTCCTCCAGCACGTTCTCGCGATGCAGGCGCACGAGCACGTTCCTGCCCTCGCCGATGTTGCCCACCACCAGGGCCAGATGCTGCACGGGATCGAAGGGAGTGGCATAGGAAATGGCCTGGGCCGGGCCGGCTGGTGTTTCCAGCTCGAAGGTGGCCAGGCGCTCGACCAGGCGCTCGCGGGTGCGGCGCCAGGCAATGAGATCGGCCACGGAGATGATCTTCAGTCCGTGTTCGCGGGCAAAGGCCAGCACCTCCGGCCCGCGCTTGACCGTGCCGTCGTCATTGACCAGCTCGGAAATCACGCCCACGGGCGGCAGGCCGGCCAGGCGGCAGAGATCCACCGCGGCCTCGGTATGGCCGGAGCGGATGAGCACGCCACCGGGCCGGGCCACAAGCGGAAAGACATGACCCGGGCGCACGAAATCCTCCGGCCTGCTATCCGGATCGGCCAGGGCATGCACCGTGGCCGTGCGTTCGGCGGCAGAGATGCCCGTGGTGAGGCCCTTGCGATAGTCCACAGAGACGGTGAAGGCAGTGGACAGGGGAGCATCGTTGGTCGCCACCATGGGGTCCAGATGCAGCCGGCGGGCATCCTTCTCCGTCATGGGGGCGCAAATGATGCCGGAGGTGTG
>CAZNLW010000014.1:0-24590 GCA_964574205.1 uncultured Rhizobiaceae bacterium
TTCTCCAGCAGCATGGTGCGGGTGACCACGTTGCCGGCATTGCGCATGAGATATTCCAGCAGCTTGAATTCTCGCGGCTGGAGCTGGATTTCCCTGCCGGCACGGGTGACCTTGCGCTTGAGCAGGTCCATCTCCAGATCGCCCACGCGCAGGCGTGTCTGCACTGGTTCGGCGGTCTTGCGCCGGCCCAGCACCTCCACCCGCGCCAGGAGTTCGGAGAAGGCATAGGGCTTGGCGATGTAATCGTCACCGCCGGCCCGCAACCCTTCCACCTTGTCCTCCACCTCACCGAGCGCGGAGAGAAACAGCGCTGGCGTCTGGTTGCCCTCCTCGCGCAACTTCTGCAGCAGGCTCAGGCCGTCCAGCTTGGGCAGCATGCGGTCGATGACGAGCACGTCATAGTCGCCATTGCGGGCCATGTTGAGGCCTTCTTCGCCATCGGTGGCGAGATCGGTCACGTGCCCCGCTTCCCGCAGGCCCTTCACCAGCCAGCCGGCCGCCTCCTTGTCGTCCTCGATGACCAGAATGTGCATGCTTCTCTCACCCTCTTGGTTCTGAAGGGTCGGTTGTGCCGCCTTTCTATCTAGTCACGTTTGCGCGCCGTTTCAGGGGGGCGCACCATCCTTCATCGTCACGGAACAGGTCCCTTGTGCGTCTTGTCCCTTCCCATTGTTCCCGCCTGGCCGAGAGAAGGAAAGAGGCCCGCCGCATCGCCCGGGAGAGGGGAAGGAAGGCGATGGCGGCGGGCCAGTGGCGGGGACATCATCGAGGGAAGAGGAGGGGACCAGTCCATGATGTCGCCGCGTGTTGCACGAGAAAACGCTTTACGCACGCACCCGGCACGCAAGCGGCCCCGGGGCCACAGATCCCGGCATTGGCCGGGCATTTCCCCTGTCCCCGCTGGTCTCCCCGGACCGCCCCGTGGGGTGGGGAAAGGGCGGTCCGGGCAGCGGGGAGAGGGAATGGGGACACCTCGGACCATCAGCCACGTTTCGCCTTCTTCATCGAGAGGGCCACGAAACGCTGGGCCTCCCCGGACTTCACGAGAAAGAGCACCGACGTCTTGCCCTTGCGCCGGACCTTCTCGATGGCGGCCTTGACGGCTTCGGGGCTGTTCACCTCGATGCCTGCCACCTCGAGGATGAGATCACCGGGCTTGAGCCCCTTGCGCGCGGCCTGGGAATCGGGCGCCACGCCCACCACCAGCACGCCCTGGCCGTCATCGGCCGTCTTCAGTTTCAGGCCCAGGGCCTCGGCGGAGGCCGGCGCAGCCTTTTTCTCGCCGAAGGCCTCGGCGATCTTTTCGTCACTCGGCATGCGGCCGATCTTCACCTTCAGCACCTTGCGCTGGCCATCGCGCAGGACGGTGATCTCGGCTTCCGTGCCGGGGGCGATGTGGGCAATCTTGCGGGCGAGGTCACGCGGCCCCTTCACCGCCTTGCCATTCACCTCCAGCACCGTGTCGCCCACCTGAAAGCCCGCACGCTTTGCGGGAGAATCCTCCGTGACCTTCACCACGATGGCGCCCTGCGGCGCTTTCAGCCCCAGGCTCTCGGCAATGTCGGGCGTCACCTGCTGGATCTGGACGCCCAGCCAGCCGCGCGTCACGTAGCCCTTGGTCTTGAGATCCATGACGATTTCCCGGGCCACGGAGGCGGGGATGGCGAATCCGATGCCGACCGAGCCGCCGGTGGGCGAGAAGATGGCCGTGTTGACTCCCACCACCTTGCCCTCGAGGTTGAAGGCCGGGCCGCCGGAATTGCCCTTGTTGATGGGGGCGTCGATCTGCAGGAAGTCGTCATAGGGGCCGGCACCGATCTGGCGGCCCTTGGCGGAAACGATGCCCGTGGTCACCGTGCCGCCGAAGCCGAAGGGATTGCCCACGGCAATCACCCAGTCACCCACGCGCGGGTCCTTGTCCGCGAATTCCACATACGGGAAGGTCTTGCCGGGGGCGTCCACCTTCAGCAGGGCCAGGTCGGTTTTCTTGTCGGTGCCCACCACCCTGGCCTTGTAGGTCTTGCCGTCGTTGGTCTTGATTTTCACCACGGAGGCATCCTTCACCACGTGGTGGTTGGTGACCACATAGCCGTCCGGCGAGATGAAGAACCCGGAGCCTACCGACTTGCCGGGCCGCATCTGCGGGAGCCGCTTGTGAAAGCCGAAACGGTCCATGCCGAAGTCGTCGAAGAACTTGCGGAACTCGGGCGGCAGCCGGTCCAGCCCCGGAAACTTGCGCATCATCTCGCGCGCATCCGCTCCGGCAACGGGCTGATACTCCACCTCCACGGACACCACGGCGGGCATCACCTTCTCCACGAGATCGGCAAATCCTTCGGCCGGCGCCACCTTGGCCGCCTCCGCTGGCGCCGGCAGCGCCACCATGCCCGTGGCCAGGCCGCCCAGGGCCGTGGCCGAAAGCGCGCCAGCCAGCGCCAGCGCCATCAGCGAGCGCTGCGTGCGCCCCTTGCGAGCGTCTTTTCTGGTCGTCATTCCTGTCTTCTCCATTGTCAGGATCCACCTGTCTGTTTCGCTTGAGCGATCCCGCTCGGGGTTTCCCCCGCTTCTCGCCCTCCTAGATAGGCGCTTGCGGATTACGGCACCATGACGGAGAGATGAATTCTTCGTAAAGGACTGAGCTTCCACCCTCTCCGTCAGGAAAGCCCCGTCCCTGCGCCTCCCGTGTCCTGTGGGAACCATTCGCGGCGCGTCCGGCAAAAACGGTTTTCCCACCTCAGGTCGAATGCGTGCCGCAGGACCCGTTTTCCGCAGGCTTGCGGCACGGCGAATCGGCCCTATCATCGAGGCATGCCGGGTATCATTCCGAAAGGCTATCTTCCCCTGCCGCCGCCGCATGACCTTGAGGCGGCTGCCCGTGGCTTCGCGCAGCTGAAGGAGACCGCGCCGGATCTGGCCGCCCTGGCCGACCGCGAGGGAGCTGTACACAACCTGCTGGCCGCGGTTTTTGGTGCCTCGCCCTTTCTTGCCCGCATCATACATGCCGAGCCGGCCTTTGCCGCGGCCTGTTTCCGGGAGGACCCGGAGGCCCTTTTCGAGCGGCTCCTGGGAGAGACTGCCGCTGTGCCTGGCCATGGCCAGGCGCGCGAGGCGGAGGTCATGGCCGCCCTGCGACGGATCCGCCGCCGCGTGGCGCTGCTTGTGGCGCTGGCAGATCTGGCCGGCTGCTGGCCGGTGATGGAGGTGACCCGTCGGCTCACCCGCTTTGCCGATGCGGCGGTGCAGGCCGCTGTCGCCTTTGGGCTTGCCCAGGCCCATGCCCGCGGCCAGCTTGAACGGGCAGACCCGGCCGCTTCCGGCTATGGGGTGCTGGCCATGGGCAAGATGGGGGCCTTCGAGCTCAATTATGCCTCGGACATCGATCTCGTGGTCTTCTATGATCCGCGGAAGGCACCGGTGGCCAAAGGCGTGCAGCCCGGTCCCCTGTTCGTGCGTCTCACCCGGCAGGTGGTGAAGATCCTCTCCGAGATCACGGGCGAAGGACTGGTCTTTCGCACCGATCTGCGCCTCAGGCCCGATCCCGGGTCCACGCAGGTGGCCATCGCCGTGGAGGCGGCGCTCTCCTACTATTACGCCATGGGTCAGAACTGGGAGCGCGCGGCCATGATCAAGGCCCGCCCCTGCGCCGGTGATCTGGCCGTGGGCGAGGCCTTTCTGGCCGAGCTGTCGCCATGGATCTGGCGCAAGTATCTGGACTTCGCCGCCATCGCCGACGTGCAGGCGCTCAAGCGCCAGATTCATGCCGTGAAGGGCCATGGCGAGATCGCCGTGGCCGGACACAACATCAAGCTGGGCCGTGGCGGCATCCGCGAGATCGAGTTCTTCGTGCAGACCCAGCAGCTCATCGCCGGCGGCCGCAATCCCGCCCTGCGCGGACGCGAGACGTTGAAGATGCTGCATGCACTGGCTGAACACGGCTGGATCACCGAGGATGTCGCGGATGAGCTCGATGCCGCCTATCGTTTCCTGCGACAGCTGGAACACCGCCTCCAGATGATCAACGGCCAGCAGACCCACCAGCTGCCCACGGATGCGCAGGCGCTGGAGCGCCTCGCGCGTTTTGCCGGCTTTGCCGACCGCGCGCACATGGATGCGGAGGTGCGGAAGGTTCTGCACACGGTGCAGAAACACTATGCGGCACTGTTCGAGGAGGCACCGGCGCTGGCGACGGAAACCGGCTCGCTGGTTTTCACCGGCGGCGAGGATGATCCGGAAACGGTGGAAACCCTGCGCCGCATGGGCTTTGCGAGACCAAGGGCCGCCTCGGCCATCATCCGCGGCTGGCACTATGGCCGCCATCGCGCCATGCGTTCCGAGCGCGCGCGCGAGCGGCTCACGGAAATCACGCCGGCGCTGCTGCAGGCACTGGTCCGGGCCGGTGATCCGGATGCGGGGCTGGCTGCTTTCGATCGCTTTCTGGCCGGCCTGCCGTCCGGCGTGCAGCTGTTCTCGCTGCTGAGGGCCAATCCGCATCTGCTGGACCTGCTGGTCATGATCCTCGGCACCGCGCCGCTGCTGGCCGAGGAGCTCTCGCGTCGGCCGCGCCTGTTCGACATCGTGCTGGACGCCGATTTTCTCGACCCCTTCCCGGACCGGGCAGGATATGACGCCATGATCGCGCAGGCCGTGCCGGAGGATCTCGCCTTTGAGGAGGCGCTGGACCACGCTCGGTTGTTCGCCGGTGAGCAGAAGTTCCGCATCGGTGTGCGGCTCATTGCCGAGACGGCCACGCCGGATGAGGCCTCTGCCGCCTACACGGCCCTGGCCGAGGCTGTGATCGCGCGCATGCTGCGCCTTGTGTGGCGCGAGATGGCCGCCACCGGCGGCGAGGTGCCGGACGGACGCGTGGCAGTGATTGCCATGGGCAAGCTGGGCGGCAGGGAAATGACCGCCACCTCGGATCTGGACCTCATTCTCGTCTACGATCACGATCCCGACGCCAGGGCCTCGGAGGGAGGACGTCGGGCCCTGGCGCCGGGCACATGGTTCACGCGGCTCACCCAGCGGCTGGTCACGGCGCTCGCTTCGCCCACGGCGCACGGCCTGCTCTACGAGGTGGACATGCGCCTGCGCCCCTCCGGCTCGCAGGGGCCCGTGGCCACACATGTCGAGAGCTTCCGTCGCTATCACGAGGAAAGCGCCTGGACATGGGAACACCTGGCGCTCACCCGTGCCCGGGTCATGGCCGGCGATTCGGCCCTGGCTGGAACGGTCGGGACCATCATCCGCGAAACCCTCGCCCGCCCGCGCGAAGCGGAGAAGGTGAAGGCGGATGTGCTGGACATGCGCCGGCGCATCCTGAAGGAGAAACCGCCGCGCGCTCTCTGGGACATCAAGCACACGCGCGGCGGACTGATCGACATCGAGTTCGTGGTCCAGACGCTGCAGCTCATCCATGCCCACGCCCGCCCCGAAGTGCTGCAGCAGAACACTGGCCGGGCCCTGCAGGCGCTGGCCGCCGCCGGCCTGCTCACGGATCAGGAAGCGGATGACCTGCACACGGCCTGGCGGCTGAACCAGCACCTCTTGCACATCCTGCGCCTGTGCGTGCGCGAGGGCTTTGATGGACGCGACGCGCCGGAAGGTCTCATGCGGCTGATTGCCAACGCCACCGCCAGTGCCGATCTCTCCGGCGCTGCCGCGCGTCTTGCCCGGTTGCAGGGAAAGGTTGTCCGGATCTTCGAGCGGCATGTGGGCGCTCTGGATGCATGAGAACGAAGGACGGGAGAAATCCGCTCTCCGTTTTGTGCGACGGGGAGGCAACGGCCCGGACCGTGGCGGGCCGGGCCGTGCCCTGAGCCAGCAGGACGCATTGTTTTTTCTGAAGGAAGGTATTTCCAGACTGCTCAGCAGGCTGGAAGACTTTTCTTCATGTTCGACTAAACATTGATGCGGATCAGCAGTCGGATGAAAAACGCAAAATTGGAGGAACGCGGGGCGCGTATTGCGGGGGCTCGTCCGGGCCGGTAGTGGACGTGAGCCTGTGCCGGTCCCGCCATGACCAGGCGGCATCGTCAACGGCAGGAACTTCCCATGATCGACCGGCAAGCGGGCGCGTTGATCCGCTCCCGAAAGAGGCGGAAGGTCGCTCAGGTCTGGCGGGCCTCTCCCGGTGGGGGAAGAAGGGGGCTGTCGCTGTCGCCATGCCGTTCGGCACAAGGCAGCTCCACGGTCACGGTGGTGCCCTTGCCCACTTCCGATTCGATGGTCAGGCGGCCACCATGCATTTCCACCAGTGAACGGGATATGGCCAGGCCCAGACCGGATCCGCCCTTGGCACGGCTGTATTGATCGGCCACCTGCACGAAGGGCTGGCCCAGCTTGCCGATCTTTTCCGGCGGAATGCCAATCCCCGTGTCGGACACCCGGATGAACAGGCGATCTTTGTGGTGGCCGGCCTCAAGCCGCACCTCGCCCTTTTCCGTGAACTTGATGGCGTTGCTCAGCAGGTTGAGAACCACCTGCTTCATCTTCATGGGATCGACGATCGCCATCAGCGGCGCCGGAAAGTCGTGCACCAGCGCCAGCTTCTTCTTGGCGGCCTCGGGTTGCATGATCTTCACGCATTCCGCGAGCGTCTCGGCCAGATCGGCGCTGACGAATTCCAGCTTCATCTGCTTGGCTTCGATGCGCGACATGTCGAGAATGTCCTCGATCAGCGCCTTCATGTGCAGGGCCGAACGCTCGATGTCGGCAGCGTATTCGCGATATTTTTCGGGCAATGGCCCGAAGATCTCCTGCTGCATGGCCTGGGCCAGGCCGATGATGGGATTGAGCGGCGTGCGCAGCTCGTGGCTCATGCTGGCCAGGAACTCGGACTTGGCGCGCGAGGCCTCCTGCGCCTTTTCCTTCTCCTTGGTGTAGCGGTCCACCATGTCCAGCAGGCGCACGCGCTGCTGCTCCAGGATCTCGCGATAGTTCTCCAGGGCCTCCACCGTGGCCTTCAGCTCCGCTTCCGAGCGCTCCAGTCTTTCCTGCTGACGCTTCAGCTCGGTGATGTCCGTGCCCACGGAGACGAAGCCCCGGTCGCGAATGCGTCGCTCGTTGATCTGCAGCCAGCGCCCGTCGTCCAGCTGCACCTCGATGATCATTTCCTCGCCGTTTTCGTCACAGTGCAGCGACTGGCGCTTCTTCACCCTGGGCTTCTTCGCCGCCTTCATCACCTCCTCGTAGGGGGTGCCGGGGCGGCAGGCGGAGGGGGGCAGGGAATGGAACTGCATGTACTTGGAATTGCACATGACCAGCCGGCTTTCCGCGTCCCAAAGCACGAAGGATTCGGAGATGGCCTCGATGGCCTCGCGCAGGCGCATCTCCGCCTCCTTCTGGGCGTGGGCCGCCTTGCGCTGGTCGGTGATGTCGATGGCGATGCCCACCAGGTGCGGCTCGCCGCTCACCGGATCGGTGACCACGGCGCCGCGGGCGCGCAACCATACCCACTGGCCCTCGGCGTTGCGCAGCCGGAACTCGTGGTCGAAGCCTTCCGCTCCGCTGCGCAACAGATCCTCGGCCAGATCCGCCAGCGGTCGCTCGGCCGGGTGCTGGCGCTCGGCAATCTCGCCGTAGGAGAGATATTCGCCGATCTTCTCCAGCCCCAGCATCTCGTACATGGAGCGCGACCAGAAGATGCGCCCGCGCGCCAGATCCCAGTCCCACAGCCCGCAACGCCCGTGCATGAGCGCCGCGTTGAGCCGCGAGGAGACGCGCGACAGGCGCATCTCGCCGGCCTGCATTTCACGGGCGAAGGCATTCATCACAAGCCCTACGGTGCCCAGCGCCAGGGCGCCGAGAAACAGCACGACGGCCACGGGATGCCCCAGCCCTGCAAGGGGCGAAGCGACAGGCGTCACATGCACGCCGACCACATGCCCGCCCCAAGGCAGCAGGGTCACGCCCTGGGCCATGGCCTCGTGGCCACTGGGCAGCGGCATCCGCCGGATATCGGTCAGGGCCGCATCGAGCGCCGTGGCGGCCTGGAGTCGGGTGCCGGTGCTGGCCGGCAGCTTCTGCCGTTGCTGGTTCTGCAGATCTGCGGCCACGGCCAGCGCCACGCGCCGGATGGCGGCGGCCGGCACATCGGCCGGCAGATGGCCCGCCATTCCCAGCGGTCGCAGGTCCGGCCCCACCAGCACGAAGGCCCGCCCCTCGGGCAGCACCGGGCGGGTGGCGGCGGCCTGCAGGTCTTCCGCCGTGGGCACGCGCCAGGTGCCGTTGCCGGCGCCCATGATGGCCTGTCGCAGACGTTCGTGGACCAGTGACAGATGGAGCTGCAGGTCTTCGCCCAGTTGCCGGTGTTCTGCGCGATGATTGCCGAGCACGAAGAAGGCGAGGGAGGCAAGAAGGGTGAGGATGATGACGGCAACGATGACATTGATGACCAGCCGTGCCGGAGCCGCCTTGCAGACGGCCGCCAGTCGGCCGAGCAGGGCGGGTCGCTCGAGCTCGATATCGCGGACGAAGAGTTCTTCCGATCTGGCTTCCGGCACCGCTAGCCCCTCGATCCTGAAGGCGCCCTGAGCATTGGGTGCTGATGCAGGGAATCCCGGCCTCGTGTGCCGTCGCCAGACGAAAGACCTGTCCGCTTTCCGAGTGCCCCGTGAACGGATTCTTGATCAGCCTCTCGCCCCCGACGAGGCCAGCCCTGCCCCTCACAGGCGCCGATCCTGCCTGTGGATATTGATTCGCAAGCGGAATCCTTTGTCCAGCACGGAAAAGAAACGATTCGGCAGACCAAGGGCGGACTCGCAATGAATCGGTTGCGTAATTATCGGTCCAATGCCGGGCCTGCGTGAAAAATCACGCAGTTCCTTATTCGTTCAGGTCACCATTCCGACCTCCACGCATGACGGCGAAAGGTTCATGTCCGGTAAATGGCCGGATGGGCAGGCAAGAGGGCGGACCGGTCCGCGTTGTCTCGCCGCGCCTGCACGCGATGGCCCATATGCCCCTCGGCAGGGAGACGGGAAGGGCATGGTCGGCCAGGCATGGGCATCCGTCTGCCGGAAGTGGGGAAGGGAATGGGCAATCGGCCATTTTCCCCGTCAGTGTGCATTGAGTTACACTAGGTCGCATCCGTTCCGGGGGCGGCCTTGTCTGCATCCGGCCATGGCCCCGCAAAGGAGCAAGGAGGAACAACATGCGCGATCCGGCCAGCTTCCGTCCGCCGTCCGGCGAGGTGCTGGCGCGTTTTGCCGCCATCGTTGGCGAGCGCCACATGCTCACGGACGAGGCCGACATGGCGCCGTTCCTGCGCGAATGGCGCGACCGCTACGTGGGCCGGGCGGCGGCCGTGCTGCGGCCGGGATCGGAGGAGGAAGTGGCGGCCCTCCTGAAGGTGGCGCACGAGGCGGATGTCGCCATCGTGCCCCAGGGCGGCAACACCGGGCTTGTGGGTGGCCAGATTCCGTTCGAGACCGGGGCGGAAGTGGTGCTCTCGCTGGGACGCATGAACCGCATCCTCGATGTGGACGTGGAGAACGACGCCATGACGCTGCAGGCCGGCGTGGTCCTGGCCGATGCCCAGCGTGCGGCTGCGGATCACGGCCGTCTCTTTCCCCTCTCGCTGGCGGCGGAAGGCAGCTGCCAGATCGGCGGCAATCTCGCCACCAATGCCGGCGGGCTGAACGTGATCGCCTACGGCACCGCCCGGGCCCAGTGCCTGGCCCTGCGCGCCGTTCTGGCAGACGGCCGCATCATCGGCTCGCTTTCCGGCCTGCGCAAGGACAACACGGGTTATGACCTGCGCGATGTCATGATCGGCTCGGAGGGCACGCTGGGGATCATCACCGCCGCCGTGATGCGCTTGCATCCGGCCGTGACGGATCGCGCCGTCGCCTTCGCCGGCATGGAAACGCCGGGCGAGGCCGTCTCGCTGCTGGCCTTCTTTCGCGAGCGGTTGACTTGCAGCCAGCTGACGGCCTTCGAGCTCATGAGTCATCTGGGCCTGTCCTTTGCCGTGACTCACCTGGGCCTGCGCGAACCTTTTGATGCACCCACCCCCTGGTATGTGCTGGTGGAGCTTTCCGGCCGCGGCGCACCGGGCGAGGTACTGGCGGAAATGGAGCACATACTCGGGCAGGCCTTCGAGGCCGGGCTCATCGCCGATGCGGCGCTGGCCCAGAGCGAGGCACAGGCGCAGGCCTTCTGGCGCCTGCGCGACGGCATGTCGGAGGCGCAGAAACACGAGGGCGGCTCCATCAAGAACGACATTGCCGTACCCGTCTCGCGCATCCCCGAGTTCATCGAGCAGGCCGGCGCGGCGGTGCTGCGGCTGGTGCCCGGTGCGCGGCCTGTGCCTTTCGGCCATGTGGGTGACGGCAACCTGCACTACAACATCAGCCAGCCGCCGGACATGGACAGGGATGCGTTTCTGGCGAAGTGGGATGACGTGGTGGCGGCGGTGAACGACGTGGTGCTGGCCCTTGGCGGCTCCATCTCTGCCGAACACGGCATCGGCCGCATGAAGCGCCATTGGCTGAAGAAGGTGAAGAGCCCGACCGAGATCGCGCTCATGCGTCAGCTCAAGCAGACCTTCGATCCCCGGGGCATTCTCAACCCCGGCAAGCTCATTCCCTGAAAGGATCACGGGCAGGGGCTTGCGTGCCCGTCCGGAAACCGGAAGGCGGCCCTGACGGCGTGGGCGGCCTCGAACCGAAAGGACACCATTTCTGGTTCGCGTGAAACGCAAGGTTCTGACGATGCATCGTCATAACCTTGCGATTCACAGTCATCCAATCATCCGCAAAGTTCTTTCAACTCGTATCTTGTCTATACTTCACATGCGACTTTTCGTGTTCGGAACGGAAAGGCCGAGAGGATGGCACCGTCTCATCCTTCCAGGATGCGATGGATGATGTCGCGCACGTCCTTCGAAAGAGCGGGCTGCGCAGCCAGGGCGTGAAGCACCTTCTCGGCGGCCCGCCGGCGCACCGGTTCCAGCACCTTGAAGCCATGAAACGCTTGGGCAAGCCGCGCTGCTGTCTGCGGGTTGAGGGGATCGAGCTTCTGCACCACATCCGCCACCAGGGCATATCCGGTGCCGTCCGGCGCGTTGAACCGCACCGGATTGGCCATGGCGAAGGTGCCGACGAGCGCCCGCACCCGGTTGGGATTGTGCAGGGAGAACAGGGGGTGCGAAAGCAGCGCGCGCACGGTTCGCACCACGCCCTCGCCTGGCCACATCGCCTGCCAGGCCAACCACTTGTCCACCAGCAGCGGTTCCTTCGCCCAGGTCCGGATGAAGGCCTCCAGGGCCTCTTCCCGCCGCGGCGAAAAGGTCTGTGACAGCGCATCCATCGCCATGGCCGTCTCGCTCATGTTGCCGGCGGCGCGGAAGAGCGCAAGGGCCGTCTCTGCCCCGCGTGCCTCGTCGGCATGGACGAGAAGCTGCAGGATGGCTGCGCGCGCTGCACGCCGGCCTGTGTGTTCGGGCACGGGCTTGTAGGGTGCATTCACCTTGAGCTGGACGAAGAGCGCCGAGAGCGGATCGAAAAGCCGCCGCCCCAGATCCGCCATCACCGCCCGCCGCGCCCGCCACAGGGCCTCCGGGTCCACGTCCCTTTCCAGCTGCAGGATCAGCTCGTCCAGGCCCGGCAGGCGCAGGAGCTCGGCCAGAAAGGCGGGATCCGTCTTCGCCAGCGTCTCCACAACGGGTGCCAGCGCTTCCGCCAGTGGCCCGGCATCCGCCTGCCCGCCTTTCATGGCCGAAAGGATCAGGTGCCGCCCGACACGCTGTGCGGCATCCCAGCGCGCGAACGGATCCGATTCGTGCCGCAGCAGAAAGAGCATTTCCCCGATGTCCTGCCCCGTCTCCAGGCGGATCGGTGCAGAAAAGCCGCGATTGATGGAGATCACGGGCGGCGTGTCTGTGACCTCGAACACGAAGGTCTGCTTGCGGTCGGTCAGTTCGATGACGTCCACACCCGAGACCTGCGTGCCGGCCACCGGCTTCAGCGGCAGCATCTGCCCCGTTTCGCGATCGAGAAGGGCAAGGCGCAGCGGCATGGGCTGCGGGGCCTTCTCCGGCTGCCCGGGTGTGGGCGGCACATGCTGCGAGATCTCCAGTTCCAGCCGTCGTCTTGCCGGGTCATGCTTCGCCCGCACATGCACGTGCGGGGTGCCCGCCTGGGTATACCAGCGCATGAATGCGGACAGATCGCGGCCCGAAGCCGCTGCCATGCAGTCCACGAAATCCTCCACCGTGGCTGCCTGGCCGTCGAAGCGCGAGACATAGACACGCATGCCGGCCATGAAGGTCTCTTCTCCCAGCAGCGTGTGCAGCATGCGCACCACCTCCGCACCCTTCTCGTAGACGGTGGCGGTATAGAGATTGTCGATGGCGCCAAACGCTTCCGGACGTACCGGATGGGCCAGAGGGCCCGCATCCTCCGGGAACTGTCGGGCGCGCAGGGTACGCACGTCCTCGATGCGCTTCACTGCCCGGGAGCGCACATCGGAGGTGAACTCCTGGTCGCGAAAGACCGTCAGCCCCTCTTTCAGGCACAGCTGGAACCAGTCGCGCAGGGTGATGCGGTTGCCTGTCCAGTTATGGAAGTATTCGTGGGCGACGATGGCCTCGATGGCCTCGAAGTCGCGATCGGTGGCGAGGGCCGGATCGGCGAGGATGTAGCGGTCATTGAAGATGTTGAGGCTCTTGTTCTCCATTGCCCCCATGTTGAAGTCCGGCACTGCCACGATGTTGTATGCGTCCAGGTCGTAGGCGAGGCCGAAGCGCTCCTCGTCCCAGCGCATGGCCGTCTTGAGCGATTCCATGGCCCAGCGCGCCCGCTCCCGGTTGCCTGGCAGGACCCAGATGCGCAGGCGCACGCGCCGCCCCTCCATCGTGGTGAAGGAATCTTCCAGCGCCTCCAGCCGCCCCGCCACCAGGGCGAAGAGATAGGAAGGCTTCGGCCATGGATCCGTCCACACCGCATGGTGCCGCCCCCCGCCAGACGCGCCTTCCTCAACGAGATTGCCATTGGAGAGCAGCACGGGGGCAACGGCTCTGTCGGCCTCGATGCGCACGGTGAAGCGGGAGAGCACGTCCGGCCGGTCCGGCCAGAAGGTGATGCGGCGAAAACCCTCTGCCTCGCACTGGGTACAGAAGATGCCGCCGGAGATGTAGAGACCCGAAAGCTGCGTGTTGGCGGCCGGATTGATGCTGACCTCCGTCTCCAGCGTGAAGGCCTCGGCAGGCGGCCTGAGCACGGTGAGACCGGCCTCGTCCAGCATATAGTCGCGGCCCGCTTTCAGAGTTTCGCCGTTCAGCCGGATGCCATGCAGGTTCAGCGCCTCGCCATCGAGCCGCAGCGGCGGCAGGGCGGGGGAGGAAGCGCCTTTCGCGGCCGCCGGATTGCGACGCACGGAAAGCCGTGCCCGCACGCGCGTTGCGCTTTCGTGCAGGGAGAAATCCAGCCATGCCTCGGGCACCAGCCACGCCGGTGGCGCATAATCGGCAAGCCGGATCTTGCGCACATCGCCCGCGCCTGCCTGTCCGGCGCCCTCATCCCCGGCCCGCGCCTGATCGGAAGGACGCACGTCTGCCGTCATCGCCGTTCTCCTGCCTTCGAGCCCTGCATGGTCGCCCCGTCGCTCCCGGGTGTGGCCAGGGGTTGTGCCTTTCCCTCCTGTCTCTGTCAAACCGCCATGCAGAAGGAGGAATGACCGCCAAGACATCCATGGCGGCCGAAGGGGGGAACGGGGCAGGCCATCGCCCGCCGGTTCTGCGGCCATGCCATTCGGTGTGACATGCCATTCAGTGCGAGAAGAGAACCGGCACGGTCATGTGATCCATCACATGCTGGGTGGCACCGCCAAAGACATATTCGCGCAGGCGAGAATGTCCCCATCCGCCCATCACCAGCATGTCGGCGCCGGTGTCGGCCACATGATTGAGCAGCACCTCTCCGGCATCCAGCCCGCCGGAGACCAGCGTGTCCACGGCCGCCGGCACGCCATGGCGCGCCAGGGCCTCCGCCAGCTCCGCGCCAGGCAGGTCGCCGGGATCCTCGTCCTCGGCTGTCTCCTCCGGGTCGATCCAGGCCAGGCGCACGTCCTTCGCCTGCGCCAGGATGGGCAGCGCGTCATGGATGGCCCGCGTGGCCTCGCGCGTGGCATTCCAGCCGGCCACCACCACCGCCCCCACGGTCTCGAAGGTGCCCAGCCGCGGCACGAAGAGCACGGGCCGGCCGCTCTCCAGCACCAGTCGCTCGGCAAAATCCGCCTCGATCTCCGAGATGTCCGCCTTCGGGGGTTGCGAGGCCACGATGAGATCGGCCCGCCGCCCGTGTTCGATGACCGAGTCGGCAATCAGCGGCGAGGGCGAGTTCACCTGCAACCAGTGGCCCTCGAGTCCTTCCCGCTCGAGAAAGGCCTCGAAGGTCTCGCGCACGGAATCCGCTTGCTGCTGGAAGAGCTTGCGCTGGGATTCGAAATACTCCGGCGGCACGTGCAGCGTCACCACGGGATAGACGCGAAGCGCCGGAATCACGAACAGGCCTTCCACGTGGGCCTGTTGCGTCTGTGCAAGGCGTCCGGCAACCGTCAGCAACGTTTCTGCCCGTTCGATGTCGTTGAGCGATACGAGAATGGTCTTGTAGGCCATGGCCTTGTGCCTCCTTCCCTGCCCGGCATGATGATGTGGCGGGCCATCACCGCATGCCTGCTGGCCGGCCGCATCTCCTGAAAGGAGATATGGGGACGATCATCGTTCGGGGAAAGGCCCACACAGGCAAAAGCGGGGCGACAGGCAGGGAAAGAGGGGGGAGAGGACCGGATCCGTGGTCAGGATCACCCGTCCCCCCGGACAGCGACAGAGACCATGATCCTCACGTGTGCCAGTGGTCTGTGCCGTCCTCATGGCCCGCCATGCGGGCAAGGGCATCCATGTCGGGCACGGCGAAGAGGCCGTCCTCTGTCGGCACGAGGATGCCTCTGGTCTTGAGCGCCGTGATCTGGCGTGAGACGGTCTCGATGGTCAGGCCCAGATAGTCGGCGATGTCGGCCCGCTTCAGAGGCACGGCCACCTTGAGCGGCCCGGCCCCGGCACAGGTGGCACAGTGCGACAGCGCCGCCCGCCGTGCCAGCATGAGAAAGAAGCTGGCCACCTTTTCCCGGGCGGACTTGCGCCCCAGCAGCACCATCCATTCCCGCGCCGCGTCCAGCTCGTCCAGGGCCTTCTCCAGGAGCCGGCGTTCGAGTGCCGGGCAGGACTGCAGCAATGCCCGGAACGGCTTGGCCGGATAGCAGCACAGCTCCACCTCCGTGGCCGCTTCGGCCAGACAGTTCTCGCCGCGCCCCAGCGCCCGCCCCAGGAAATCCGGCGGAAACAGCAGGCCCACGATTTGCTGCCGGCCATCGGGGAGTGATTTGGTGAGCTTCACCGCTCCGGAGAGAATGTTGGCGAGAAATTCCGGCTCCTCGCTCTCGGCCAGGATGGTCTGCCCGGGGGCGAAACGGCGATGCCGGGCCATGCGGTTGAGGGCGGCGAGTTCTTCCGGCCCGATGCGGTCGCACACGCCACCATGCCGCGCCGGACAGGCCTCGCAGGACTTCAGGAAATCGGGGAGAATGGAACCGCCACCGGGCTGAACGTTCATGCCAAGGGTCCTGCCGTCTTCGGCCCGCGGGCGAAATACCCCCGTCTTCCTCCCGCGGCCTTGTCTTCAGGGTGGTGAAAGCACAAAACCCTGACAGACGTCAATGAAGAAGACCACACGCCGAAAAGTCCGGCGTGTGGCCCAGTTCGGCCTGTTGGCCGTTCAGCCGAAGAGGAAACAGGGGCGGTGGCTTCCAACGGAAAGTGGGGGGAACGAAGCGACAGCTGGCTTTCTCGACAGATTCCACCGCCCCTGAAGCCCTTGCGTTCACTGGCCTTTTCGGAATCCCTCCCGCTTTCGTCACGGGCGACCGATCTGGCCATTTCTCTTGGCCTCTTATCTAGACATCTCGCGCCTGCCGTGCATTGACACAGGTCAAGTTTTCCTCGTTTTCCGCATGCTTGGACCAATGTCTGAAGGCGCGTGAAAGTGCAGTCTGCCGCACCGGCGGGAATATGGGGCTATACTCGTTGCACGGGCGGACAGGCCATTCGCCGGAATGGCATGCAGGAACAGGGCCTTGCGCCATGGATCAGAAACCCGTCATCACTTTCCTGGAAGATCCGGCAAACTGGCCGGACGGCAGCACGGCCATCGACCATGTGGAAACCCACATCTCCCATGTCTTCCTTGGCCGGCGTGTCGCACTGAAGATGAAGAAGGCCGTGCGCCTGCCCTATCTGGACTTCTCCACCCTGGCGAATCGCCTCCGCTACTGTCGCCGCGAGCTGGAGGTGAACGCCCGGTTCTCGCCCGACCTGTATCTTTCCCTGGCGGCGGTGACGGAAGAAGGCGGACGGCTTGCGCTCGTGGAGGAGGCCGATCCGCAAGCCCTGACCGGAAACGGGGGGCAGGGCCCGTGTGCGGTGGAATGGCTCGTGCGCATGCGGCGCTTTCACGGACGCGACATCCTTGCCAGCAGACTGGAGGAGATTCCCCCCGATGCCACCCTGGTTCGCGCATTGGCGGAGATGGCGGCGGCCAGCCATCGGGTGGCGGAGGTGCGGCACGTGCCTTCCGGCCACGGCATTCTGCGCGCCACCCTGGACGATCAGCTGAAGGGCAGCCTTGGCCCGGCCACGGCGGTGTTGGGAGAAGAGGGGCCGGCCCTGCTCGGCCGGCTGGCTATCGCCATCGAGGCTCACGCGGCACGGCTGGATGCGCGTGTCGCCCAGGGCTGGATCCGGCGCTGCCATGGCGACATGCACCTGGGCAACATCGTGCTCCTGGAAGACCGGCCGGTGCTGTTCGATGCCATCGAGTTTTCCGAGGCCATCGCCACGGTGGATGTGCTCTATGATCTCGCCTTCCTGCTCATGGACCTGGCGCACCGGGGCCATGTGTCGGCAGCCAATGGTGTGTTCAACACATGGCTGGCCCACATGGATGACGAGCGCCATCACGCCATGGCCGGCGCCATGGGCCTGTTCGTGGCCATGCGTGCTGCCATTCGTGCCATGGTGGCGCTGGATCTGGCGGCCCAGAAGCCGGCAGGCGAGGCTCGCCGGGCCCGCGAGGCCGAGGCCCGCGCCTATGTGGAGACGGCCCTCGCCGCCATCGCGCCGCCGACTCCGCGGCTTGTCGTGGTGGCCGGCCTTTCCGGCACGGGAAAGACCACCCTGGCCCGGGCCCTGGCCCCGCACCTGGCACCACCGCCGGGGGCGTTGCACTTGCGTTCGGACGTGGAACGCAAGCGCATGTTCGGTCGTGACGAGAGGGAGCGTCTGCCGCCGGCGTTCTATACGCGGGAGGTGTCCGATCGCGTCTACGAGCGGCTCTATCGCCGCGCCCGCCTGGCCCTCGCGTCCGGCTGGCCGGTAGTGGTGGATGCCGTCTTCGCCAGGGAGGAGGAGCGGGCGGCCATCGCCAGCGTGGCCAGGGAGACGGGGGCCGAATTCGCCGGCCTCTGGCTGGCCGCGCCGCCACAGGTGCTGATCGAGCGGGTGGCTGCCCGCCCCAATGATGCTTCCGATGCCACGCCGGCGGTGGTGAAGAAACAGCTCGCCTGGCAGGCCCGGCCGGAAGGCTGGATCGAGATCGACGCCTCGGGCACGCCGCAGGAAACGTTTCAGGCGGCCTGCCGCGCATTGGGGCTTGATGGGAAGTCGCACGGGAAGATAAAATATTGAGTTGAAAGAACTTTGAGGATGATTGGATGACTGTGAATCGAAAGGTTCTGACGATGTATCGTCAGAACCTTGCGATTCACTCAAGCCGGAAAGGCTGTCCTGCTGGCGCCGGGCCGTGCGCTGAGCCAGCAGGACGCATTGTTTTTTCTTCACGTTCGACTGGGAAGCCGGCCTTGCCTTGAAGGAGCGGCGGGCCTGGCCCGCCTCTGCGCGCGGAAAAGGGCCGCCGGGTGAGGTGGTAAGGATTGCGCGCTTTGCGCGGGGCCGCAGCATTGCCCTGCTGGCACCGGAGGTGTCCGGCCGGCAGGATGGAAGACGGCCTTGAAGCCACGAAGTCGGCCTGCACGGCAGCCGGGAAATGCGGGTCTTCACGCCCTTTCCGATGGCTGTATGGAAAGTCCGTTTGCCGCATGCAGGCAATGCGGGAAACGCAGGAAACGGTGTCGTCAGGCCGGAGGGTCCTTGTCCTCGCCTTCGGCTGCCGCCTGCCCCTCTCTGGCCAGCCGCTCCTTGAGCATGCCGTCGATGATTTCGCAAGTGCGCTCGAGATCGGCAATGGCCTCTTCCAGCTCGATGCGCTGCTGGCGCAGGGCCTGCAGGCGTTCGCGCATCTTGCGCGAGGCGAGTTTCAGCTGGCTCACCTGACCGTCCTTGAGGTTGTAGAGATCCAGCATCTCCTTGATCTCGGCCAGGGTGAAGCCCACCTTCTTGCCGCGCAGGATGAGCTTCAGCCGCGCCCGGTCCTTGTGGCTGAAGATGCGTGTCCAGCCGCGACGCGAGGGATGCAGCAGGCCTTTCTGTTCATAGAAGCGCAAGGCCCGTGGCGTGACGCCGAACTCCCGGCACAGCTGGGTGATGGTGTAGGTCTCGTTGCGCGGGTCCTTGCTGTCCTCGGTCGTGTTTTGCCTGGTCTTTTTCATCTGTCCGCTCCCCGTTCTAGCCACGGCGAAAGTGGCCACTCGCCCCGAAGAACCCTGTTGCATGTCGAGAAGGCGTCGGTCTGGTCAGATATTGGTATAAAAAAATAACCACTTGTTCCGAACCCTTGTGGGCATTAACCTGAAATGGATGATCAGGTCAAGCATTGATCCGTCCACTGAGAATTCGGGCAAGGCCCATCAAGAGATTGTTCTAAAAGAAAAAGGACGAAAAGGGGTTCAGTCGACCAGACTTTTGTCTTACGGAACGGGGGTTGTGAAATCGACATTTGTAAACCATTGATAAATATCAATGAAGAATTGCAACTTCTGATATTCCGGATGCAACGCCATGAACGGCCGCCCCTGCGCGGTGTCACACGTTGTTTCCCTCGCCTTGTGAGGTCGCTGGCACAATCCCTTAATCGAATGTTTACCAAAATCGTTAACCGTGTTCGTGACCGCTTCGCGCCCGGCGAGGCATGGGCAGGGTTACGGAATGCAGAGTGAACGGCATGAACGCGGCAAAATCGTGGAACATCAATGGCGTAGACGAATCCCTGCAGGAGGTGGCCATGCGCATGGCCCAGAGCAGGGGGATGACGCTTGGGGAGTGGCTGAACGAGATGATCCGTCGCGAAACCGGGGAGAGCGCCTCCCTGCCGGCGGAGTTCGCTGCCGTTCTGGCGCAGCAGACCGATCCCCCTGCCGACGACAGGCATGATATGGATGCCATCGTGCGCCGTCTGGATGAACTGGGAGCCCAGCTGCGGGCGCTGACGTTGCGCGAGCAGGAAACGGCTGCTGGCCGCCTGGAAGCCCCGGCACCGCAGGCCCTGGCCCAGATCATCGAGCGCATCGAGGAAAACGAGCGCCAGGCGGCAAGGGCCCTGGAGGAGATCAACGCCCGCCTGGACGAGCTGGCCCGTCGCCTGCAGGAAGGCACGCCGGCCGAGGACATTGCGGCCCGTCAGGGAGAGCTGGAGACGGCGCTCCACAATGTGCTCCGGCACCTGGAGCAATACGAGAAGCGCACCACGGATACCTTCGAGCAATTGCGCGAGCGGCTGGAGCAGGTGGCGGCGCAGGCGGCCCGCGCCGTGGCGCTTGCGGAGGACGCGCATGCTGAGGAGGGCAGCAACGAGGAGATCCGCCAGCTCGAGGAGAAGCTCGCCGCGCTCACCCGGCGCCTGGGCGAGATCCGGGAGGAAGCCGAGGCCCGCGCCCGGGCCTATGTGGACGAGAGCGTGGGCAATCTGGCCAGGCGCGTGGAGGCCGTGCACGAAACTTCCAGGGCGCTGCCGGGCAAGGTGGAGGCGCTGGTGACCGAGGTGACGGGTCAGCGCCTGGCCCAGGTGGAAAGCCAGATCGAGGGCATGGTGGGCTCCCTGCGCGAGAAGCTGGAGACCATCGCCGGCAGTGTCATCGATGTCGACCGCATCGGCAGCCGCATCGAGGAGCTGGACCGCAAGCTTGCCGAGGTAAGCGAGACGGCCGCGCGGCGTGCCGAGGTGGAAGCCATCCGCGGTGCGCTGGAGAAACTGTCTGCCGTTGTGGACGAGAAGGCCGACCGCAAGGATGTGGAGGCCATCGTCCAGCGTCTGGACGAGATGGCCGGCACGCTGGCCGAGGCCCGTCGCGAGCTGGCAGCGGATCCGGCCTTTGCGGCGCTCGAGGCCCGCGTCACCGAGCTGGAGGGGCACCTGCGCGAGGCCATGGAGAAGAGTGTCGGTCCGGATTTCGTCCAGCAGCTGACGAAAGACATCGATGCACTGAAAGAACGCCTGCAGCTGGCCGAGGAGCAGCTGTCCTACCTGCCGCAGCTCGAGAATTCCGTGGCCCGTCTGTTCCAGTCCATCGAGGCCACGAACGAGGAAACCCGTCGCATCGTCGAGGAAACGGCACGCCAGATCATGGCGGAGGGTGTGCCGGGCCTGGCGGCCCATGGCGGGGAAATGGCCGCTGAAGCCGGCATGTCCGGCGAGGACTGCAGTGAGGAGATCGATGCCCTGAGAAAGGGGCTGGAGGCCGTGCGCCAGGCGGCCGAGGAGGCCGATACGCGCACTCAGGAGACGCTGGCGGCGGTGCACGAGACGCTGGAGCGGATCGTGGCCCGTCTCACCGAGATCGAGGAGGAGCAGAAGACCCTGGCCAACCGCACCGGCGAGATGGCCGAGAAGCTCATCGACTACACCACCACGGCCGCTGCCGCCGCTGCGGCCGTGGGAACGGCGGGACAGGCAGCGGCTGCCGTGCCGCAGGGAGAGACGGGCGCCATGTCCGCACAGATGCCGCCGGGCAGCGGAACGGTCGCCTCGCCCGAAACGGAAGCAGCCCAGGCGGCCACGCCGGGCATGAGCGAAATGCCCGACGGCACGGCCGGACCCGCTGCAGCCGGGCAGAACGGTCACAGGGGACCGGAGCCCCATATCGATCCTTCCGACATCCTGGCTGCCATCAATGCCGTGGAGGGGCAACCTGCGCCGCAGACGGCCGGTCCCGCAGCTGGTGAGGCAATGACGGCCCCCGGGTTCGTGGGCATGACCGGAATGGGCGCTTCCCATCATGCAACCCCGAGCCCGGGTACGGGCTCTCCCGAGGCAGCCGGCTTTGCGGAAAGTCCCGTCGAGGCTTCGCCCGGCGCCGGGCCGGCCATTGCCCCGTCAGACGCGGCGGGCAGCGGCACGGATGCTGCATCCATGAACATGCACATGGAGGCGCCGGATGACTTCATTGCCGCCGCCCGCCGCGCGGCCATGGCGGCTTCCGGCATGAACCCTGTTTCGCCGGATCCGGAAAAGTCCGCGGCCGCCATGGAGGAGAAGGCGGAGAGCGGCGCCATGGACAGCCTTCTCGACCGGTTCCGCCGGGGTCGGACCGAGAGCGGACAGCCACGAACCGATGGCACCCCTGCGGCCGGAGAGACGGCTCCGGATCGGGAGAGGCTGGAGGAGGAAGGCAGCAGCTCCGTCTTCGGCCGTTTCTTTGGCAGGGGCAACAAGGAGAACGGCTCCGGCTCGACCCAGGCAGCCCCTCCGGCCGAGGAGCCGGCGGAAAAAGGTCTGGCTCGCCGCCCGCTGCTGGTGGCCGGTGCCTCCCTGCTGATGGCTGTGCTGGCCTGGACCTACATGCAGACCATGAACAGGTCTGCCGACATGGCCACCGCGGCCGAGACGGCCCGGCCCGCCGTTGTCGACGAGGCTGGCAACACGGCGAAAACGGCCAGCAAGGGCAAGACGGGGGCGGTCAGGGATCGGAAAGCCGGCAGCGGCAAAAGGGCGGGCAAGGAGCGCCGTTCGGACGTGATCACGGAGGGACGCAGCCTGGCGGCACAGGCGCTTGCCAGCGGCGCAGGGGTGGCGACAGTCGCTCGGGCGCCGCTCGGCAATGGGCGATCCGTGCCGGCATCGGATTCGGTCACGAACGGCAAGCCGCCGGTCGCGGACATGATGCATACCGCCTCTCTTTCCGCCCCAGCGGCGCAGGCAGGGAAAGCGCCGGCAAGGACGGGATCTCCTGCCGCCACGTCCCCCGGCAAGGAGTCCCTGCCGGAGACGCTGGGCACGCGGGCCCTGCGCGAGGCGGCACTGCAGGGAGACGGCAAGGCCGCCTACATCGTGGGCATGCATTACCTCACCGGCGAGGGGGTGCAGAAGAGTCCGGCGCGTGCCGCCACCTGGCTGGCCCGTGCGGCCGCCAGGGGCATCGTGCCCGCGCAATATCGCCTGGGTACGCTCTACGAGCGCGGCCTGGGGCTGAAGAAGGATCTTGCCAAGGCCCGCATGTGGTACGAAAAGGCCGCCGCCGCCGGCAATGTGAAGGCCATGCACAACCTGGCCGTGGTGCTCGCCGGCGCCGAACGCAACTACGCGGAAGCGGCGAAATGGTTCCGCAAGGCCGCCGAGCACGGGCTGCGTGACAGCCAGTACAACCTGGCCGTCCTCTATGAGCGCGGCCTGGGCGTGCGCAAGGACCTGGCCGAGGCCTACTACTGGTATGGCCTGGCCGCTCGCCAGAAGGATGCCGATGCCGCCCAGCGCCAGTCGGTGCTGGCCGCGCGTCTCCCGGCCGAGGAGGTGAAGGCCCTCAAGAAAAGGATCGCCGCCTTCGCCCCCGGCAAGCCTGTCGTCGAGGCCAATTTCGTGGCCATCGACAACCCGGCCTGGCGCAAGGATGCCGCGGCTGCCGCCTCCTCGTCGCTTGCGGCCGGCAGCGGGCAGGGCCTGGTGCAGCAGGCCGCGGCGTCTGCGGGCACGGCCAGGTCGAAAGCCGACGCGTCCGGCAGGGGGGCGGAGATCATTCATGATGCTACCCGGATCCGCCGCCTGCAGGAGCTGCTGGCGCGCATCGGCTACGATCCCGGCCCGGCCGATGGCAAGATGGGCCCGCGCACGGCCAATGCCATCCGCCTCTTTCAGCTCCAGATGGGGCTCAAGGTGAATGGCCAGCCCACCCGCGAGGTGCTCGCCCTGCTCGAGCGCCGTGCCGGTGCCGCTGCAGGGGGCACGCCAGGGGCCTGACGGGATGTTCCCGGAATGGCGGAATGCCCTGGAAGCACGGGGCGGGCCGACACGACGGCTCGCCCTTTTTGCATGAAAGCGCCATCGCCCCGCCCGCCGGGTTCAGCCGGCCAGCAGGAGCAGGCTGGCCGACAGCAGCAGGATCACGCCATGGACTGCCAGTGTTGCGAAACCGCCCGGCAGCACCCGGCAGACCGGCCTTTCCTCCTCTCTGGCCGCCAGCAGGAACAGGGCGATGCCAACCAGCACCATCGCCACCTCTACCGGCAGGAAGGGCAGGGCCAGGGCGAGCGTGAGCGCAACCGGCCCCAGGGCGGCAGCCCGCACACCCCTTTGCGTGCCCGCGGCCACGAGCGCCGGCACCACGCTCCAGCCCAGCACGATGATGCCGGCCAGGCGCGGATCCATGGCAATGCGCCGGTCCAGCGCCAGCACCAGCAGACCAAGCCCCACAATAGCCGGCATCAGCATGGCCGGCAGCAGGCCCGGCGCCGGGCAGCGGGCGGAATGGGTCCGATGCGCGTGGCGAATGTGGCGAGCGCGTGTCATCGTGTCATCTGGCGAAAAAATGTCATCCAGTGATGGGGCATTGGCATGCGGCCGGGGATTGACCACCCTATTATTTATCGGACATTGGCAGACGAAAAGTCACGCCAGACACGCAAAGGGCGGCAGAAAGGGAAGGGATCCCATGTTCGAGAAGCGCACGCACGGCATCCGTGTCATCGTGCAGCCGGAATATCTCCCGGATCAGTCCGATCCCTCGCAGAACTACTATGTCTGGGCCTATCATGTGCGCATCATCAACGAGAGCGACCGCACCGTGCAGCTGCGCACGCGCTACTGGCGCATCACCGATGCCATGGGGCGTATCCAGGAGGTGCGGGGCGCCGGCGTGGTGGGCGAGCAGCCCGTGCTGCGCCCGGGCGAGAGTTTCGAATACACCTCCGGCACGCCCCTGCCCACGCCTTCCGGTTTCATGACCGGCGCCTACCAGATGGAAGCCGAGGACGGCAGCCTCATCGAGGTGGAGATCCCCACCTTCTCCCTCGACATCCCCGACCGTTCCGCCCCCCTGCACTGAACATGGCGGAAATGCCGGTGTTCACGGGCATGGTGATGGCGTCGTCTGTCTGCTGGCCCACGTCTTGTTGAACGGTTTTCCGGAATGTCCGGAAACGGAAGCTGCAGACTCGCGGCGTATTGGGCGCCGCACCGCAGACGTGCATTTGTCCGAAGCCGGAAAATGCCGTCCTGCCGGCAGGACACGTTGTTTTCCTGAAGAAAAGGATGGGGCTGTCCCGGACAGGGCTGTTTTTTCTGCAAGCCCATGATTGTCAGGGACGCCCCTTCAGGGTGTCGCTTTCAGCGATTTCATCCTTGACAATCATGGGCTTGCAGAAAGAATGGCAA
>CAZNLW010000015.1:0-24099 GCA_964574205.1 uncultured Rhizobiaceae bacterium
CCTTGGGTGGCTGCGGCTGGGGCTGCGGCCTGGCCTCGGCCGGTGCAGGCGCCTCTGCCTTGGGGGGTTGCGGCTGGGGCTGCGGCTTGGCCTCGGCCGGTGCAGGCGCCTCTGCCTTGGGGGGTTGCGGCTGGGGCTGCGGCCTGGCCTCGGCCGGTGCAGGCGCCTCCGCCTTGGGTGGCTGCGGCTGGGGCTGCGGCCTGGCCTCGGCCGGTGCAGGCGCCTCCGCCCTGGGGGGTTGCGGCTGGGGCTGTGGTTTGGCCTCGGCCGGTGCAGGCGCCTCCGCCCTGGGGGGTTGCGGCTGGGGGGGCTGGTCAAAAACCTTTTCGTCGGCCACGGCCTGCAGGCGTTCGATGGCTGGCGGTTCCCCCCTGGTCATTTCGGCCGCGGGAGACGCATTTGCCGCTTCTGCGGGGGCATCCGGTTTCACGGCCCCCGGCGCAGCGGCGGCAGAAGCTGCAGCGGCCACTCCAGCAGGCGATGCGGAAGCAGGTGCCGGGGGCTGCCCGCCTGCCACGGGACCGACGTGCTGTGAGGGCTCGGGCGATGACGGAGAAACGGGCGAGGCCTGAACGGCTCCTGACGCAAGGGTGTGCTTGCCCAGCAGCCAGGCCAACCGGGCGATGTCTGCCCGCAGTTCGCCCAGCTCGCTCACGAGTGCAGCCAGCGCCAGGATGATCATGCCGGCCGACAGCAGCATGAGGCCCGATGCCGGCCCCACGCCCGGCAGCGCGCCCGGCGCCATCCACCCCAGCACGGACACGGCAGCGCCCATGGCCGTGAGCAGCAGCGACATGAAATAGAGCAGCACCTTCATCTCAGCACGCCCCTCGTCACGGACTCTCCGCCCCGCTGAAAATCACGTTCGGCCCGGATGTGCGGCCACCACAAGTCACGGATACACAAGCGCAGAACCTGCACAGGGTCCAAGGTCATCCATGACCGATGCTTCAATGCTACGCCCTTTCCCTGCCTCTGTGCAATCGCTTCAAGAATACCCGCGAACAGGATCACCCGCCACGTGTGGAAAACATGCTCTCGTCCTTCGTTCGGCTCCAGGTCTTCAGCACCTTGCTCACGAGCGTGGGCAGGGCCAGAACCTTTTCCGCTTCCCTTGGCTGGCACCAGCAATAGGTCTTGCCATCGGCCACGGCCGAGCCCAGCGGCTCTTCGAGCGGCCGCATGGCCTGGCGGATCACGACATGCAACTCGAAATGGGTGAAGACATGGCGGACACTTGTGTTCAGTGCCACCGTCGGCAGGCCGAAGGGGGCAGCGTCCGGCCATAGCGGAGGACCCCCGTCCCAGCCCTGCGAGGGCAGCTCCCACAACCCGCCCAGTAGCCCTTTCCGTGGCCGGCGGCGGAAAAGCAATGCCCCGTCCTCGCGCTGGATGACGAAGACCGTGCCCGTGCGCACGGGCCTGTCCTTCCGGACGGTCCTGCGTGGCAGTTCGTCCGCACAGCCTTTCACCCGTGCCTGGCAGCAGGATGCCAGCGGGCATGCATCGCAGCGGGGGGTGCGCGGCCGGCAGACGAGGCGCCCCAGGTCCATCATGGCCTGGGCGAAATCTCCGGGACGATCCTCCGGCACGAGGGCCTGCGCGCAGTGGCGGATCGTCGCCCGCGCCCCGGGCAGCGGCCTGGTGACGGCGAAGAGGCGGGCAACCACCCGCTCCACGTTGCCATCCACCGCCGCCACCGGCTGGCCAAAAGCAATGGCGGCAATGGCCGCCGCCGTGTAGTCCCCGATGCCCGGCAGGCGCTTCAGTTCGGCCATCGTTTGCGGGAAACGGCCATCGTGCTCTTCCACGATACGGCGGGCGCAGGCATGCAGGTTGCGCGCCCGGGCATAGTAGCCCAGCCCGGCCCAGGCGGCGAGCACCTCCTCCTCGTCGGCCGCTGCCAGCTCCCTCACGCCGGGCCAGCGCTCGATGAAGGCCGCAAACCGCCTCTCCACCGTGGCCACGGTGGTCTGCTGCAACATGATCTCGGAAAGCCACACGACATACGGATCCGGACGGCCACCATCGCGCCGTCGCCAGGGCAGCGCACACCCCTGGGCATCATACCATTCCAGCAGGGCTGCACCGACCTCGTGCGCCGTGGCCTCATTCATTTCGCATTCATCCGTCATGTGGTCCTGATAACAGATAACAGAAAGGTCATTCGCCTTGCAGGGCTTTTGCCGCCACAATGCGGCAAGATGGAAACACCTCCGGCTCGGCGCCTTGCATGCCTGGCGATGGTGCGAGGCTGGAGGAATGCGGATGGCATGAAACACACATGAAACGCATTGGCAGGCTCTTCGATCTGGTGGCCGGCCCGGCGCTGGAAAGACACGGGCGGCAGCAGGCCATGCTCCTGGCGCACTGGCCGGAGATCGCCGGCGAGATGGCGGCCTTCTGCCGGCCGGAGCGGCTGCAGCGCCCGCGTGGCAGACAGGTGGCGGAGGGCATGGTGCTGCGGCTGAAGGTGACGCCGGGACGGGCGCTGGAGGTCCAGCACATGGCACCGCAACTGATGGAACGCATCAATGCCTTCTTCGGGCATCGGCTGGTGGGGCGGCTCACCTTCGTGCAGGCGCCGCTCACATCTGCTGACGGGAGCAGCCACCGTGCGGACCAGGGGCGGGGGAAAGCGCGGGTGGATCCGGCGCGTCTGGCGCGCCTGCAGGCCCAGGCCGAGCGGGTGGCCGATCCCGCCCTTGCCGAATCACTGAAGCGACTGGCCGTCGGGGTGGCCGTCCGAGCCGCCACCGGTTGCGGGCACGATTCCCACTGCCAGCCGAAAACGGCCGACTGAAGACACAACGGACGGGTCATCCACAGTTTCAGGGCGCTGCCACTTGGTTTGCGGCACATCATGGTCTAGGCAGAAACGCGAAAGACGGGAAGCGAGGACACATGCACATGCACAGACGCGATCTCCTGCGGGGCGTGGTCATGGCGGGGCTGCTGGCGATGGCCGGCGTGATGCGGGGAGGACCGGCCACGGCGGTGCAGGCGGCAGAGGAAAGGAAGGATGCATACGTCAACACCGCCGTGCTGCACAAGGCGCCACCCATCGGCGACATGGCCCTGGGGCGTGCGGATGCGCCAGTCACCATCGTGGAATATGCCTCCGCCACCTGCCCCCACTGCGCCACCTTCCACGAAGAGGTGTGGCCGCAGCTGAAGAAGGAGTTCGTGGACACGGGCAAGGTGCGTTTCATCTTCCGCGAGTTCCCGCTGGACCAGCTGGCGCTGGCCGCCTTCATGCTCACCCGCTGCGCCGGCAGGGAGAAATATTTCCCCATGCTGGACCTGGTGATGAAGAACCAGCGCACCTGGGTGAAGAACCCGCGGGAGGAGCTGCTCAGGATTGCCAAGCTCGCCGGCATGACGGAGCAGCAGTTCGACGCCTGCCTGAAAAACGAGAAGCTGGCCATGGACATCGTGGCCCTGAGCAAGGATGCCAATCGGCTCTTCGGCGTCGATTCCACGCCCACGTTCTTCGTCAACGGCCGACGCGTGGTGGGCGGACACTCCGTTGAAGAGTTCCGCAAGATCATCAACGAGGAGCTGCAGAAGGCGCAGCAGAAGAAAGGCTGAGCCGCCCGCATCCGTCCTGACGGCACCTGCCGGCAAGGCGACGCGGCATTTCACCGGGCCGGGCCGGTGACTGCACGCCGGCCGATCTGCAAGGTGCAAGGAACGGGTGGCAGCCGCAGGGGCAAGAGGCGGGGCGGTCCGGGCGCATGAAGTTCAGAAAGCTGAAACTCATCGGCTTCAAGTCCTTCGTGGAACCCACGGAGCTGCTCATCGAGCCGGGCCTGACCGGCATCGTCGGCCCCAACGGCTGCGGCAAGTCCAACCTGCTCGAGGCCCTGCGCTGGGTCATGGGCGAGAACTCCTACAAGTCCATGCGCGCCGCGGCCATGGAGGATGTCATCTTTTCCGGCTCGCGCACGCGGCCGGCGCGCAACCATGCGGAGGTCATCCTCACCCTGGACAATGCCGCTCGCCTGGCGCCGCCGCCATGGACGGAGGCCGAGATCCTGGAAGTATCGCGCCGCATCGAACGCGGCAAGGGCTCCCTCTACCGCATCAATGGCCGCGAGGTGCGGGCGCGTGACGTGCAGCTGCTGTTCGCCGATGCCTCCACGGGCGCACGCTCGCCGGCGCTGGTGCGGCAGGGGCGCATCGGCGAGATCATCAATGCCAAGCCGCAGGCACGCCGCCGCATCCTGGAAGAGGCCGCCGGCATCACCGGGCTTTACACCCGTCGTCACGAGGCGGAGCTGAAGCTCAACGCCGCCGAGCAGAACCTGGCGCGGCTGGAGGACGTGATCGCCCAGATGTCCGCCCAGACGGCGGCACTCAAGCGCCAGGCCCGGCAGGCGGCGCGCTATCGCGAGCTTTCGCAGGAGATCGCGCGGCTGCAGGCGGCGGCCCTGTGGCTCTCCTGGCGCGACATGCAGCAGAACGTGCTCGCCGAACGCACCGCACTGGAGGCCGTGGTGCGCAGGCTGGCCGCGCTCACCCGCGAAGTCTCCGAGCACGCCCGGCGGCGGGAAGCGCTGCAGGCACGCATCGCGCCGCTGAGGGAAGAGGAGGTCACGCGCGGCGCCGTGCTGCAGCGCCTGCAGGTGGAGGCGGAGTCCCTGGCGCGTGCGGCGGCCGACATCGACAGCCGCAGGCAGGAGCTCACCGAACGCATTGGCCAGCTGAAGACGGACATCGCCAGTGCCGAGGAGACCCTGGCCGATGCGCAGGCCGCGCTCGCGCGCCTCGACGAGGAGGAGGAGGCGCTTCTGACCACGGACGATGCCGAGACCCTGCGGGTCGCCGTGGCCCGCGAGCTGGAGATGGCGGAGGCGGAACTGGCGCAGGCGCAGGCAGTGGTGGACGGCTTGCAGAAACGTCATGCCGAGCTTGCGGCCCGGCGTGCGGCGCTGGAGCGCACCGTGCGCGAGGCCCGCATGTTGCGCGATCGCCTCCGGGGCGAGCTGGAGGCGGTGGAGGCCGAGCGTGCCCGGCGCGAGGCCGCGGCGCGCGAAGATGGCGCCCTGGCCACGCGGAAGGAGGCGCTGGCGGCGGCGCAGGCCACGCTGGCAGCGGCAGAAAGGGCCCTGGCAGCCGCCGAGAAGGAGCGTGGCGAGGCCGAGCACGCCCTGGCCGAGGTCCGGCGCGAGGAAGATGCACGCCGGCAGGCCTGGAACGATGCCCGCCGCAAGGCCGAGACGCTGGCCACGGAGGTCGCCACACTGGAAAAGCTGGTGGGTCCGGCAGAGGGGGATCTCTTTCCGCCGCTCGTGGACTCCCTCAAGGTGGCGCCCGGGCATGAAGCCGCCCTCGCCGCGGCCCTGGGAGACGAACTGGAGATGCCGCTGGACGAGGCCGCAGCCGCCCACTGGCGTCTCCTGCCGCCGCTGGAATCGGCGCCGTCGCTGCCGGCCGGTGCCGAGCCCCTGGCACCGCACGTGACCGGTCCGGCCGTTCTGAACCGGCGCCTTGCGCTCATCGGCCTGGTGCCGGACCGTGACACCGGACATGCCCTTCAGCCTCTCCTGAAACCGGGACAGCGACTGGTGACGCGCGCAGGCGACCTGTGGCGCTGGGACGGCTTCGTGGCCGCGGCCGAGGCCCCCACGGCCGCGGCCCGCCGTCTGGCCGAGCGCAACCGGCTGGAGGCCCTGCGACAGCAGGCGGAACAGGCACGGCAGAAGGCCGAGGCTGCGCAACTGGCACTGGACGAGATCCGACAGCGGCGCGAACGCCTGCAGGAAGTGGTGCGTCAGGCGCGGCAGAGGGTCGATGACGCCCGTCGGCGTCTGCAGATGGCGCGTCGCGAGGTGGAGACGGCACAGCAGGCCCTCATGGCTCTGGAAAAGGCGCGGGCGCAGGCCGAGGTGCAGCTTTCGGCCCTGGCCGAGAAGGCCCGGCAGCTGGCCGAACGCCGGGCGGAAGCGGAGGCACGCCTGCAGGCGGCAGAACGGGAGCTTGCCGAGCTGTCCGAAGACGAGAGCCTGGAAGCAGAGCTGGCACAGGCCCGTGACGTGCTGGAAGAAAAACGCGCCCGGGCTGCGGCCGTGCGGGCACGCCTGGAGAGCCTGCAGCGGGAGCAGGCATTGCGCCAGGGGCGGCTGGCGGCCATTGCCCGCGAGCGCGAGCAGTGGAAAAGGCGGGCTGAACGCGCCGAAAGACGGCGGGACGAGCTGGAAGCGCGGCTGGCCCGTCTGCGGGAGGAGCTGGATGCACTTGCGCGCGAGCCTCGGGCCATCGAGGAGAAGCAGGCGCGCCTGGCCGGAGCCATTGCCGAGGCGGAAAAGGCCCGGCGGGAGGCCGCCGATGCCCTGGCGGCAGCCGAGACGGCGCTGCGCGAGGCCGAGATCGCCTGGCGCGAGGCGGAAAGGGCCACGGCCGCGGCCCGCGAGGAGCAGGCCCGCCTGCAGGCGCGGCTGGAGGCCGCCGAAGACCGCCTGCGCGAGGTGGTGGCCGAGATTGCCGAGCGCATGGAATGCCGCCCCGAGCATCTGCCCATGAAGGCGGGGATCGATACCGAGGCTCCCCCCGATGCCGAAGCGGTGGCCCGGGCCCTGCTGGAGAAAAAGGCGGCACGGGAGCGGCTGGGGCCGGTGAATCTGCGCGCCGAGCACGAGCTGGCCGAGGCCGAAGGCGAGCTTGCGAAACTCGTTTCCGAGCGCGAGGACGTGGCCCGCGCCATCGCCAAGCTGCGCAGTGCCATCGCCAGCCTCAACAGCGAGGGCCGCCGGCGCCTGCTGGAGGCCTTCGACAAGGTGAACGAGAATTTCGCCGCCCTGTTCGTGACCCTGTTCGGCGGCGGTCAGGCCCATCTGGAGCTGGTGGAGGACGACGACCCGCTGCTGGCGGGGCTGGAGATCTATGCCCGCCCTCCAGGCAAGCGCACGCAGACGCTCTCGCTGCTCTCCGGCGGCGAACAGACGCTCACCGCGCTGGCGCTGATCTTTGCCGTGTTCCTGACCAATCCCTCGCCCATCTGCGTGCTGGACGAAGTGGACGCGCCGCTGGACGAGCACAATGTGGAGCGTTTCTGCAACCTGCTGGACGACATGCTGCAGCGCACCGAGACAGACTTTCTCATCATCACCCACCATCCGCTGACCATGGCGCGCATGCATCGCCTCTACGGCGTGACCATGACGGAGCCCGGCGTCTCCCGTGTCGTCTCCGTGGACCTGCAGACGGCCGAAGCCATGCGCGAGGCCTCGTGAATCGCCATCATCGCCAGTCGCCCAGCGTGGCCTGGACGACAGCGAGGGCGGCCACGGCGGCGGTATCCGCGCGCATGATGCGCGGCCCCAGGGAAATGGGATGCACGCATTCGAGCGCACGCAGCCGCCTGCGCTCACGTTCCGAGAATCCGCCCTCCGGTCCGACGAGCACGGCCAGGGGGCCGGCCGGCACGGCTTTCAGGGCCTGCAGGGGATTGGCCACGGGTGCGGCCTCGTCACAATAGATGATGTGACGTGCGGGATCCCACTGTTCCAGCAGGGCTCCCAGGGGCTGCGGCGCCATCACCTCCGGCACGAAGACGAGATTGCACTGCTCCGCCGCCTCGATGACATTGGCCTCGAGGCGTTCCCGATTCACGCGGCTGGGCACGGTGTGATCGGTGAACACGGGGCGCAGGCGGCGCACGCCCATTTCCGTGGCCTTCTGGGCCATGTAGTCCAGCCGCGCCGCCTTCAGGGGCGCGAAGACATAATCGATGTCCGGTGGCGGCGCGGGATCCTTCAGTTTCTCCGTGCAGATGGCGCTGCAGCGCTTGCGGCTGTCGCCGAGGAGACGGCAGAGCCATTCGCCATCCCGCCCGTTGAAGAGGCGCACCGCGTCACCGGTCTTCAGCCGCATCACGGTCACCAGATAATGGCACTGCGGCCTTTCCAGCGCCACTTCCGTTTCTGCAGAGAGCGGCGCCCGAACATGCAGCCGCGGCACACGCGCAAGCGACATGGCTTCTGGCCCTCCCGGAGAAGATCGGATCGGGATTGCGGCGGCATAACCGGAACAGGCACGGACATGCCGGCGCATGATGGGAGTTTGCATGCGCCCCCATTGTCGCCGCCGGTGGGTCAGCGTATAAGAGACGCAGGACCTTGGCAATGCCGGCTGCCGGTCGCGGACGGACCCGCCTGCAACGGAATGCGTCCGCCCGGACTGGCCGGTGGATCCGTTCTTTCCGGAAACGCCATCATGAGCAATACGCGTGCAGCAGGCCGTCCCTGTCGGAAACGTCGGGTCTTCGTGAAATCCTTCGGCTGCCAGATGAACGTCTATGATGCCGAGCGCATGGTGGACGCCTTGCGCAGCCGCGGCTTTGCGCCGGCAGCCACACCGGAGGAGGCGGATCTCGTCATCCTCAACACCTGCCACATCCGCGAAAAGGCGGCGGAAAAGGTCTATTCCGAACTGGGGCGTTTGCGGCGCCTGCGCGAGACCCGGGCGCGAGAGGGCAAGGAGACCGCCATTGCCGTGGCCGGCTGCGTGGCCCAGGCGGAGGGCGAGGCCATGCTGATGCGCGCACCGGTGATCGACTTCATCTTCGGCCCGCAGAGCATCCACCGTCTCCCCGATCTCGTGGCCCGGTGGGAGGGTGGCGAGCGCGGCATGGTGGAGACGGACTTTCCCGCCGAGGACAAGTTCGCCGAACTGGAGCGCAAGGCCGCACCGGCCCCGCGCGTTCCGCCCTCGGTATTCCTTTCCGTGCAGGAGGGGTGTGATCGCTTCTGCACCTTCTGCGTGGTGCCCTACACCCGTGGCGCGGAATATTCGCGCCCGGCCGCACAGGTGCTGGCAGAAGCCCGTCGTCTCGTCGAGAAGGGCGCAAAGGAAATCACCCTCATCGGCCAGAACGTCAATGCCTGGCGCGGCGAAGGGCTGGATGGCACAAGGTGGACACTGGCCCGCCTGCTTGAGGAGATGGCGCAGGTGGAGGGGCTTGCGCGCCTGCGGTTCACCACCTCGCACCCGGTGGACATGACGGACGAGCTGATCGCCGCCCTTGCGGAGATCGACAAGCTCATGCCCTATCTGCATCTGCCGGTGCAGGCCGGGTCCGACCGCATTCTCAAGGCCATGAACCGGCACCACACGGCCGCGGACTATCTGCGAATCATCGAGAAGGTGCGAGCCGCGCGACCGGACATCGCCATCTCTGGCGACTTCATCGTCGGCTTTCCCGGCGAGACGGAGGAGGACTTCCAGGCCACGCTGGATCTGGTCCAGGCGGTGGAATACGCCCAGGCCTTCTCGTTTCGCTATTCGCCCCGTCCCGGCACGCCGGCGGCCGCACGGGAGGACCAGGTGCCGGAAGAGGTCAAGGCCGAGCGCCTCGCTCGCCTGCAGGCCCTGCTGGCCATGCAGCAGGAGGCCTTCAACCGCCGTTTCATCGGTCGCGAGGTGGAGATCCTGCTGGAGAAGCCCGGCCGCCATCCCGGCCAGCTGGTAGGGCGCTCACCCTGGCTGCAGGCTGTGCACGTGCCGGCAGCCGGCCATGAAATCGGCGAAATCGTGCGGACAAGAGTAGACGGGGCTACAAAGAACTCGCTCGCTGCCCATATCCTGGACAGGGAAGCCGCACAGGCTTGACGGAAGAGGCCTTCTCATGCCTCGCTGATGCCTGTCCCTGATCCGGATGCAGAAACGCAAGAGGAGACGACCACGGCATTGACCCTGAATGCGATCACACGCAGGCCCATGCCCGAGAACAGGGGCGCCGGCCATGGCGCCGCAGCGGAAGAGACCGGCGGCAAGGTGGAGCTGAGCTTCGAGGACAACCGGCTGGCCGGCATCACCTTTGGCGAGCACGACCGCAACCTGGCCCTCATCGAGAACCGACTGGGCGTGGACATCATTGCCCGGGGCAACCGGCTGACGGTAGCCGGCACGGCGCATGCCCGCCAGGCGGCCGTGCGCGTGCTGGAGGAGCTGTATCAGCGCGCCGCGGCCGGGCTGGAGATCACCAGCGGCGATGTGGATGGCGCCATCCGCATGGCCACGGCCCTGCCGGCGCCGGCAGGGGGCGTGGTGGAGATCCGCACACGCCGCAAGGTGGTGCGTCCGCGCTCGCCCGGGCAGCGCGCCTATCTGGAGGCGCTGGAGACCCATGAGCTCGTTTTCGGCATCGGTCCGGCCGGCACGGGCAAGACCTATCTGGCCGTGGCCCATGCCGTGCAGGCCCTGCTGGCCGGGCGGGCCGACCGCATCATTCTCTCCCGTCCGGCGGTGGAAGCGGGCGAGCAGCTGGGCTTCCTGCCCGGTGACATGAAAGAAAAGGTGGATCCCTACCTGCGTCCCCTCTACGACGCCCTGGACGACCTGGTAGGCCGCGAGAAAGCCGCCCGTCTCATGGCCGACGGCACCATCGAGGTGGCGCCGCTCGCCTTCATGCGCGGGCGCACGCTGACCAATGCGGTGGTCATCCTGGACGAGGCCCAGAACACCACCAGCCAGCAGATGAAGATGTTCCTCACCCGCCTGGGCGAGGGCGCGCGCATGGTGATCAATGGCGATCTCTCCCAGATCGACCTGCCGCCCGGCACGCCATCGGGGCTGAAGGAAGCGGTGCGCATCCTCGAGGGGGTGCAGGGCGTGGCCATCGTGCGCTTCGATGATGCGGACATCGTGCGCCATCCGCTGGTGGCCCGCATCGTGGCTGCCTATGAGGCCGACCGGGCGGTCCGTCGCGGGCCGGTGGCCGGGGAAAGGACAGATGACGAGGAAGCTCGGCCATGACCGACCAGCCTCCCGTTTGTCACACGCATTCCCTGCCAATGCGCGAACGCGAAGAGAAAGAGCCCGGTGCCGAGGGAGGATCGGGGCATGCCCCGGATGCGACACCGGTGGTGACAGTGGACGTGGCCCTCGTGGCTCCGGAGGCCTGGCCCGGCAATCCCGAAGTGCTGGAAGCCACGGTGCAGCGCGCCATTGCCGAAACCCTGCGCCAGGCGGCTGACGACCTGCCGCCCGGGCCGGGTCCCCTTGCCATATCCGTGATGCTGGCGGATGATGCCACGGTGCAGGCCCTGAACCGGGACTGGCGCGGCCGGGACCGGCCCACCAACGTGCTTTCCTTCCCCGCACCGGCCGACATGCCGCAGCCGCCGGGCGAACCACGGCCGCTGGGCGATCTGGTGCTCTCCGGTCCCGTGCTCGTGCGCGAGGCCAGAGAGGCCGGTGTGCCCCTGGAGGAACACCTGGCGTGGATGGTCATTCATGGAACGTTGCATCTTCTCGGACATGATCACAGCCAGGAAGAGGAGCGTTGCCGCATGGAAGCCAAGGAAGTGCGCATCCTGAAGGCTCTGGGGCTGGACAACCCTTACGACTGAGCGTGCCCGGCCGCCAGGCAGAATCTCGAAACAGATTCGCATGGAGAACACAGGAACAATGCAGGAAATGTCAGGCTCGTCGCGCCTGGTTCCGGAAGACCAGGACAGTCCGGATCGAAGTTCCGGCAATGGCTTTTTCTCCCGTCTGGTGGCGCTCATCTCCCCCCGCAAGACGGAAGGCGAGGAATGCCCGGCGGAGGTTCTGGCCAGCGTGCGCGAGCTCTCCGGGCCCGTGCGCCGGCAGACACGGCGCATGATGGGGCGCCTGGCCGAGTTCTCGCGCCTGCGCGTGGATGACGTGCTGGTGCCACGGGCGGAGATCATCGCCATCGAGGCCACAGCCTGCGTGCGCCAGCTCATGGAACTGTTCACCGATGCCCAGCACTCGCGCCTGCCCGTCTATCGCGAGACGCTGGATGACATCCTCGGCATGGTCCACATCAAGGATCTCTTCCGCCTGCTGCACCAGGGCGCACAGGACAATGCCAACGGCGACATGATCCTGCCGGCCAGTCTGCTGGCGGAAAGCATCGAGGCCTCCGGCCTGATGCGCCCGGTGCTCTTCGCGCCGCCGTCCATGCCGGCGGCCGATCTGCTGCTGAAGATGCAGGTGACGCACCTGCACATGGCCGTGGTGGTGGACGAATACGGCGGCACGGAGGGCATCATCACCATCGAGGATCTGGTGGAGCAGATCGTGGGCGAGATCTCCGACGAGCACGACGAGGAGGAAGATCTCATCACGCCCACGGAAAACGGCTACATTCTCTCTGCCCGCACGCCGCTGGAGGATCTGGAGGCCCTGCTCGGGGTGGACCTGCTGCCGCCGGCACAGGACGAGGAGGTGGACACGGTGGGCGGCCTCATCTTCACCATGCTCGGGCGCGTGCCCGTGCGCGGCGAGGTGGTGCGCCACGAGGCCGGGCTGGAGTTCGAGATCCTGGAGGCCGATCCACGCCGCATTCGCCGCCTGCGCGTGCGGCCGGCACCGGCCGCAGCAGCCATTGAAGGCAAGGACCGCACGCGCCCCAGGGCCGCGGGCTGAGGCTTTCGTCGAAGGTGATGAAAAATCCATGCGCCCTGCCAGCTCAGGGCACGGTCCGGCCCACGCGGAACATCATTCTGGCCTGCCCCGGCCAGGGAGCCCGGGAGGCAGGCTCGTGCAGGCCCGTAGCCGATCACAGGCGGCGGGCGGCAAAGGTGTCGCAGGCGCGTGGATCGCCGGTCTCGAAACCGCGCCGGAACCAGCGCACGCGCTGCGCCGAGGTGCCGTGGGTGAAGGCATCGGGCACCACATAACCCTGCGAGCGGCGCTGGAGGCGATCGTCGCCAATGGCCGCGGCCGCGTTCAGGGCCTCCTCGAGGTCTCCTTCCTCCAGCAGATGGCGATTGTCATGCCCCCAGACGCCAGCCAGACAGTCCGCCTGCAATTCCATGCGCACGGAGAGGCGGTTGGCCTCCACCCTGGACAGGCGCTGACGGGCACGCATCACCTTTTCTGCGATGCCCAGCAGGTTCTGCACGTGATGGCCCACCTCGTGGGCGATCACGTAAGCCTGGGCAAAGTCGCCGCCGGCGCCCAGCTTGCGCTTCATGTCGTCATAGAAGGAGAGGTCGATGTAGACCTTGCGATCCAGCGGACAGTAGAAGGGCCCCATGGCGGCGCCGGCCATGCCGCAGGCTGAGCGCACCGTGCCGCTGAACAGCACGAGCCTGGGCGGTTCGTAGCGGCGGCCGAAGTGGCGCGGAAACAGTTTCTCCCAGGTGCGTTCGGTGGTGCCCAGCACCTTGGCCACGAAGATCCTGCCCGGATCATTGGCGGCGGTCCCCACACGGGCATTGCGCACCTCCGGCTGCGGCACGGGAACGCCCCCGCCAGTGAGCAAGGCAAGCGGATCCAGCCCCATGAACCAGGCCACGGCAAACAGGAGCAGCAGGCCGCCCAGGCTCATGCCACCCCGGCGGCCACCCACGCGCACAGGGATCCGCACCCGACGCCCCCCACCGGGAAAGCCGAACCCGCCACTCAGGCCGCGGCGATCCTCGATGTTGTCGGAGGGACGTTCGTCATCCAGTCGCATGTGCCGATGCCCCCGGTCTTCCCACTCGGTGCCCCACATCCGTGAATGCGCGAATGCATCATGGCGAGAGGAAGCCGGCCATGCAACCCCCTTGTACATGCCCGACGCGCGGACAATACGGGAAGCCGTGGATCGAATGGCCGGACTCGGCCAGTCCGGATCCCTTGCCTATGCCCGATGCGCGGACAGCACGGGCCGGCCCCCAATTCACGGACGGAAACGCCCGGCGAGCAGGTCGTTAACGAAGGCGGGCACAACCTCCGTGGCCGGCCCGTGGCGGGCATGGGTGAAGAGGGAGGCGCCCTCGGAGGGCTCCAGGTTCAGTTCCACGGCCGGCACGCCGCGCTGCACCACCCCGGCCACGAAGCCGGCCGCCGGATAGACATTGCCGGAAGTGCCGATGGACACGAAGAGATCGCAGCGCGACAGGGCCTCGAGAATCCCGTCCATGAACAGGGGCATCTCGCCGAACCAGACCACATGGGGCCGCAAGGGGCCGCCGCAGGCCGGGCAGACATCCTCCCGGGTGATGTCACGGGGCCAGGGATGCACGGCACCGCAGCGCACGCAGCGCGCCTTGAGCAGCTCTCCGTGCATGTGAATGAGGTTGCGTGTGCCGGCGCGCTCGTGCAGATCGTCGATGTTCTGGGTGACCACCAGCACCTCGCCAGACAGCGCCCGTTCCAGCCGGGCCAGGGCAAGGTGAGCGGCATTGGGCCGGATGGCCGGATCCAGCAGGGCGCGGCGGCGCTTGTTGTAGAAGTCCAGCACGCGTTGCGGATCCCGCTCGAAGGCTTCGGGCGTGGCCACGTCCTCGATGCGCACGCCGGCCCAGAGGCCATCGGCATCGCGAAACGTGGGAATGCCCGATTCCCGAGAGATGCCGGCGCCCGTGAGAATGAACACCCGTTGCGGCCAATCCCGTTTCATGCGCATCATCCTTTCCGTGCGGGAGGGGCATGCGTCCCTGCCATGGGCCTCCCTTCCCCCTTGCTTCCGGCGACCGTGCGCTCCATTCTGCCGCAAGCCGGCCCTGACACAAGACGACCAGAGAGGATTGCCAGGACGTGTCCGCACCATCGCAGCCGACCCCCCCTGCTGATACCCAAGCCCGTCCAGCCCGGGTGGGCGTGATCGGCGCCGGCGCCTGGGGCACGGCGCTGGCTCTGACGGCGGCACGGGCGGGGCATGACGTGCGCCTGTGGGCGCGCGAGCCGGAGGTGGTGACGACCATTGCCAACCAACATGAAAATCCGCTCTATCTGCCGGGCATTCCCCTGCCCGACACCATCGCGCCCACGGCAGAAGCGGCGGCCATGGCCGATCGCGAGGTGGTGCTGCTGGTCACCCCGGCACAGGCCGTGCGGGAGGTGATGCGGCAGTTCGCACCGTATCTGGCCGCCGGCACACCGCTGGTGATCTGCGCCAAGGGCATCGAGCGGAAAACAGGCCGGTTTCTGGATGCCGTGGTGCGGGAGGAGGCGCCGGATGTGCAGCCCTTCGTGCTCTCCGGGCCCAGTTTCGCGCGGGATGTGGCGCAGGGGCTGCCGGCAGCGGTGACCCTGGCCGGGCCGGATCTCGATTCCGCGCGGCGGCTGGCGCGGCTTCTTTCACACAGGGCCTTCCGCCTCTATTCCTCCGACGACATCACAGGCGTGCAGATCGGGGGCGCGCTGAAGAACGTGCTGGCCATCGCCTGCGGCATCGTGGACGGCATGGGCCTGGGCGATTCGGCGCGGGCGGCTCTGGTCACCCGGGCCTTCGCCGAGCTGGCCCGTTTCGGCCGGGCGCTGGGGGCAAGGGTGGAGACGCTGCACGGCCTGTCCGGTCTGGGCGATCTGGTGCTCACGGCCACTTCCGGTCAGTCCCGCAACTACTCGCTGGGCCGCGCGCTCGGACAGGGGCGAGCACTGGCCGAGATCCTGGGCGACCGACGGGCCGTGACGGAAGGCGTGTGGACAGCGGCCATTGCCGTGAAACTGGCGCGGCAGCACGGCATCGATATGCCCATATGCGAATCGGTGCACGCCATCGTGGAGGAACGTTCCACGCCGGCCGAGGAAGTGGAACGTCTGCTCGCCCGTCCCTTGCGCGACGAACCGGAAACCGGCATCTGAAACATGACACACCCCTGGTGCGCTCCCTGGCGAGGCGGTGGCGCACGGGACGGCCACGATCCCCGCAGGAAACCCGCAAGGAGGAGAGACAGACATGCCGCTGTTTGCCATCATCTGCACCGACAAGCCCGGGGAGGGGCTGGAACTGCGCAAGGCCAACCGGCCGGATCACCTGAAATGGCTGGAGGACCTTGGCCGCACCGTGGTGGCGGCAGGGCCGTTCCTGGACGCGGAGGGCCATCCTTCCGGCTCGCTGATCATCATCGAGGCCTGTTCGCTGGACAAGGCAAAGGCCATCGCCGCACAGGATCCCTATGCGCAGGCGGGCGTCTTCGAACATGTGGAAATCCGCCCCTGGAAATGGCTCATCAACAAGCCTGCCGGCATGTGAAAGAGATCGTCCGACCATCTTGATGAGCTGCCAGGGGGACGCCACCGCCATGGCGCAGGATGTGCCGTGTGCATGAATTGCAACGATGGAGAGACAGGCATGGCCTACTGGCTGTTCAAGTCCGAGCCCAACACCTGGTCGTGGGCGGACCAGAAGGCGCATGACGGCCCGGCGGAATGGGACGGCGTGCGCAACTACCAGGCCCGCAACAACATGCGGGCCATGAAGGTGGGGGACCTGGGCTTCTTCTATCACTCGGTCAAGGAGAAGCGGATCCTCGGCATCGTGCGCGTGGCGGTGGAGGCGCATCCGGACCCCTCCACGGATGATCCGCGCTGGGAATGCGTGGACGTGGAGGCCCTGTGCGATCTGCCGCGGCCGGTCACGCTGGAGGAGATCAAGGCCAATCCGAAGCTGAAGGACATGGTGCTGGTGAACAATTCGCGGCTGTCCGTGCAGCCGGTGACACCCGAAGAATGGGACGAGATCTGCCGCATGGCCGGCTTTCCGGAAGACAGGATCCCGCATGCCCCCTGGCCGGCGGGCAAGCCCTGTCCATGACCGCGCGGGCGCCGTTCCACGGTAACGGGCGGGATCACCTTCCGCATCCAGTCAACGGCACCAGTGGTCAATGCCCCCCTGCCCTGCTCCCGTGTGCGGCGGGAGACGGCCATTCGGGTGCAAAAGGTTCTGGCATGCGCCGCAATTGCCGCTATAAAGGCATTCGATCATCCATTCGATCCCCATGTGCCCCGCGGACCCGCCTTGCAGGCCTGGTCGGGGATGTGTCGCGCGCATGACGGCCTGATACATGCCACAAGAGAACACACCGCCCATGACCGAGAACATGCCACAGTCCTATGCCGCCGGTCCTGACGCGCACGGCCGCTTCGGCATCCATGGCGGCCGCTTCGTGGCCGAAACGCTGATGCCGCTGGTGCTGGAACTGGAGGCCGCCTACCGGGAGGCGAAGGACGACCCCGCTTTCCACGAGGAGATGGAGGCCTTCCTGCGCGATTACGTGGGCCGCCCCTCTCCGCTCTATTTCGCCGAGCGGCTCACCGCGCACCTGGGCGGCGCGAAGATCTACTTCAAGCGCGACGAGCTCAACCACACCGGCGCGCACAAGATCAACAACGTGCTGGGGCAGATCCTGCTGGCCCGGCGCATGGGCAAGACCCGCATCATCGCCGAGACGGGGGCCGGCCAGCACGGCGTGGCCACGGCCACGGCCTGTGCCCGATTCGGCCTCGAGTGCGTGGTCTACATGGGCGAGGTGGACGTGGAGCGCCAGCAGCCCAACGTCTTCCGGATGAAGCTGCTGGGGGCGGAGGTGATCCCCGTTTCCTCCGGCTCGCGCACGCTGAAGGACGCGCTGAACGAGGCCCTGCGTGACTGGGTGGCCAACGTGGAGAACACCTTCTACTGCATCGGCACGGTGGCCGGACCGCATCCCTATCCCATGATGGTGCGGGACTTCCAGGCCGTCATCGGACGCGAGGCCAGACAGCAGATCCTGGAGAAGGAAGGACGGCTGCCCGATGCCCTGGTGGCCGCCATCGGCGGCGGCTCCAATGCCATGGGCCTGTTCCATCCCTTCCTGGACGATGCGGACGTGGCCATGTATGGCGTGGAAGCGGCCGGCAAGGGACTGGAGACGGGCCTGCATGCCGCCTCCATCCTGGGCGGTCGGCCGGGCGTGCTGCACGGCAATCGCACCTATCTGCTGATGGACGAGGAGGGCCAGATCACGGAGGCGCATTCCATCTCCGCGGGGCTTGATTATCCCGGCATCGGCCCGGAGCATGCCTGGCTGCACGAGGTGGGGCGCGTCACCTATGTGGCGGCCACGGACGACGAGGCACTGGAGGCCTTCCAGCTGTGTTCGCGGCTGGAAGGCATCATCCCGGCGCTGGAGCCGGCCCATGCCCTGGCGCACGTGATGAAGCTGGCGCCGGAGATGGATCGCGACCAGATCATCGTCATGAACATGTGCGGCCGGGGCGACAAGGACATCTTCACCGTCGCCCGCCATCTGGGAGTGGAGTTGTGAGCCCATGGCCACGCGCATCGAGACCCGCTTCGCCCACCTGAAGGCAGAGGGCCGGCCCGGCCTCGTCACCTTCATCACCGCCGGCGATCCCGATTTCGAAACCTCTCTGGAAATCCTGAACGGTCTGCCGGCGGCTGGAGCGGACGTGATCGAGCTGGGCATGCCCTTCACCGATCCCATGGCCGACGGCCCGGCCATCCAGCTGGCCTCGCAGCGCGCCCTGCAGGCGGGCCAGACCCTCCGCCGCACACTGGACATGGTCCGCCGCTTCCGCGAACGGGACAACGAGACGCCCATCGTGCTCATGGGCTACTACAATCCCGTCTACATCCACGGTAACGACCGCTTCCTGAAGGATGCGCGCGCAGCGGGGGTGGATGGCCTGATCATCGTGGATCTGCCACCGGAAGAGGACGAGGAGCTGTGCCTGCCGGCACTGGATGCCGGGCTGAACTTCATCCGCCTGGCCACACCCACCACCGATGAAGCCCGTCTGCCCAAGGTGCTCGCCAATGCCTCGGGCTTTCTCTACTATGTGTCGGTGACCGGCGTGACCGGCACGCGCGAACCGGACATTGCCAGTGTGGAAGCGGCACTTTCCCGCATTCGCCGGCATACAGACCTGCCCATAGCCGTGGGCTTCGGCGTGAAGACTCCCGAACAGGCCGCTGCCATCGGGCAGGTCGCCGATGGCGTGGTGGTGGGATCGGCGCTGGTCTCGGCCATCGCGCGCACGCTGGATGACAGGAACCATGCCACGGCGGAAACCGTGCCGGCGGTGCTCGCTCTCGTGCGGGATCTTGCCACCGGGCTGAGGAAGGGCCGCTGAGCCGACGTCGCGGTTCGCTGGCGCTGGGCCTTCGCGCGCTTCGGTGGCATCAGGAGGCGACAAACGCTTTCATGGATGGATGACCAGATGCGCCCGTCTCCTCCGGGCACACCGTCATCCACGGGGGCAACACGGGGCCAAGGGAGCCTGGCCATGAACTGGATCAAGAACTTCGTGCGGCCGCGCATCCGCAGCTTTCTCGGAAAGAAGCGCGACATGCCGGAGAACATGTGGGTGAAGTGCCCGCAGACCGGCAAGATGGTCTTCTACAAGGATCTGGAGGCCAATCTCTGGGTGGTGCCGGAATCCGGCCATCACATGCGCATGCCGGCAGAAGCCCGCCTGAAGCACATGTTCGACGATGGCGAATATGCCGAAATCGAGCTGCCGGAGGTGCCGCAGGATCCCCTGAGGTTTCGCGACCAGAAGAAATATGTGGATCGCCTGAAGGCTGCCCGGGCCAAGACAGGCCGCAGTGACGTCATCCTCGCCGGCGAAGGACGACTCGATGGCGTGAAGACGGTGATTGCCGTGCAGGACTTCGAGTTCATGGGCGGCTCGCTGGGCATGGCCGCGGGCGAGGCCATCATCACCGCCATGCGCCGCGCCGTGGTGCTGGGCGCGCCGTTCGTCTTCTTCGTCTCCTCCGGTGGCGCCCGCATGCAGGAAGGCATCCTCTCCCTGATGCAGATGCCGCGCACGACCATCGCCGTGCAGGAACTGAAGGACGCGGGCCTGCCCTACATCGTCGTGCTCACCCACCCGACCACCGGCGGGGTCACGGCTTCCTATGCCATGCTGGGCGACGTGCACCTGGCCGAGCCGGGGGCCCTGATCGGCTTTGCCGGGCCGCGGGTGATCGAGCAGACGATCCGCGAAAAGCTCCCCGAGGGCTTTCAGCGCGCCGAATATCTCCTGGAGCATGGCATGGTGGATGCCGTGGTGCCGCGCCATGAGATGCGCCAGACCATCTCGCGGCTCATCCGCCTGCTGATGCGCCTGCCGGCAACGGAAAGACCGGCCGCCGAGACCGTGGAGGAGACCGAAAACAAGACGGCCTCGGGCCAGGATGAAGCGGCCTCGGCAGAAATGGCATCCTCCGAGGTCACCGAGACCCGCAAGGCTCCGGCAGCAGCCGCCCAGATGGCTGATGCCGGTGAGGCTGGCAAGGCCGAAGACGATGCGAAGGCTGGCGACACGGGGGAAAATACCGAGGCACAGGCAGAGACTGCTGCCAGGGAGGCTCAGGAGAAGCCCGCTAAGGCCGAATGATGGCCCCTGCCAGGCTGGCCTGCCTACGTGCCGGGATTCCGGAACGAAGGCTGCGCCGACCTGCCGGCCGGAGGGTCGCGTCATGGATGTGTCGCCACTGAATGACCGGATGCCTCCCGCTCCATTCGCCACAGCGAGGGTGGGCAATCCTGCATGAGGCGGCCTCGTTTGCAGATACGGATTTCGGGATGCAGGCACGACGCGATCATGATGTGCCGAACGCTGCCGGGCAGCGCGTGCATGCCGACCTCCTTGAGCGGGAGCGCCGGCGAAGGCCGCTGGCGTGGTGGCTCTCCCTGCTGCTGGTGATGGCCGCGGCAGGCAGCATCGTGGCCTTTCTCTGGCAGTCCGGCTTCATTTTCAAGAAGCGAAAGGCCCCCCCCAGGGTGGAGGTCTCGGTCACGGATCAGGGCACCATCCTCGTGCGCCAGGCCGACATCACCGGCACGGACGAAGAGGACCTTCCCTTCGAGATCCGTGCCCGCATCTCCAGGCGGGCAGAGGCGATGCCCGCGCTCGTTCACCTGGAAGACGTCTCGGGCGTCCTGCGCAGGAAAAACGGCGAGATCGTCCTTCTGCAGGCGGACCGCGCCGTTTATGACACGCGCACGGAGACCGCCACGCTCATGGGCAGGGTGCGCATCCATACGCCCGGCCGGTTCGACCTGCGCACCAGCGCGGCGAAGGTGCTGGTGCCGAAAAAGCGATTCGTGGTGGACAGGCCCGTGCGCGTGCTGGTGGACGACGGCGAGATCCGGGCTGGCGGCATGCGGACGACCCGCAACAGCGATCGGGTCTTTTTCACTGGCCGGGTTCACGCTACCTTCGGCACGGGGCAGCGGCTTGAACAGCCGTGAAACACCACTTCCGCGGCCCGTTTCGGGCCGCCTGACGGGAGGAGACGAATCATGAGGCAGGCCATGTCGGCCCTGGTCAACACGGCACTACCGGCCCGGCCGCTCGTGCTGGCCCTTGCGGTGGCAGCGGGTGCCGTCCTGCCTTGGCCGGGGGCATCCCCGCTGCCCGCGGCGCTGGCGCAGGTGGTGGACACCAAGCCCATGAAGGCGGCCAAGGCCACCCGCAAGGTGGACATCGAGGCCGACAACATGGAGATCCAGGACGACAAGAACACGGCCATCTTCACCGGCAACGTGAAGGCCGTGCGCGGCAATTCCACGCTCTATGCCGACAGACTCGTCGTCCATTACCGCAAGGTGAAGAAGCCGGGAGGGGGCGAGAAGACGGAAGTGACCGATTTCGTGGCCACCGGCAACGTGCGGATCATGGATGCACAACAGACCATCACCGGCCAGGAGGCGCGCATGGACGTGCAGAAGGACCTGCTGTGGGTGACCGGCAACGTGACCGTGAAGACGAAGACGGCCACCGTGCGCGGGCAGAAGCTCTTTGCCAACCTCAAGACCGGCGTCTCGCGCATGGAGGCCGGGCGCAAGGGGCGCGTGCGCGGCATCTTCAGCGAATGACACGGCCACCCTGGGTGCGACGTGGGTCCTTGCCATCATTCCCATCTCGCATGGTCAGCCCGTGTTCAGGTGCGATGGGGCATGCATGAGTCCGGTCTGTCCCGAACCGGCAAACCAGGGGCCGGCGGCCTTCACCGGCCATTAAGCATTCCGAGGTTTCAATGCTGGAGCAGCATGTGGACGAGACATCGACAGCGGCCCGACACACCCGCCTACCTGCGGCCAGAACGGACGCGGACGAAGGCATCGTCGCCGAGCGGCTGGTGAAGGTCTATCGTCGACGCCCGGTGGTGAAGGGGGTGTCCCTGTCCGTGCGCCGGGGCGAAGCGGTGGGCCTGCTGGGGCCCAACGGTGCCGGCAAGACCACGGTGTTCTACATGATCACCGGGCTCATTGCCGCCGATCAGGGCACCATCCGCCTGGATGGCCGTGACGTGACGCTCCTGCCCATGTATCGCCGGGCGCGGCTGGGCATCGGCTATCTGCCGCAGGAGGCTTCCATCTTTCGCGGGCTGTCGGTAGAGGACAACATCCGCGCGGTGCTCGAGCTGCACGTCCGCGACCGGGCCGCGCGCGAGAAACGGTTGAGTGAGTTGCTGGATGAGTTCCAGATTGCACACCTTCGGCATTCACCGGCTGTGGCGCTATCTGGCGGCGAGCGTCGAAGGGTGGAGATCGCCCGCGCCCTTGCCGCCTCTCCCCGATACATGCTGCTCGACGAACCCTTTGCCGGGATCGATCCCATTGCCATCAATGATATCCGCAAGCTGGTGCGAAAGCTTACCCGTCGGGGAATCGGGGTGCTTGTTACGGATCACAACGTGCGCGAGACCCTCTCGCTCATCGACCGCGCCCTCATCATCCATGACGGCCAGGTGCTGACGGAGGGCACGCCGCAGGACATCGTGCAGAATCCGGACGTGCGCCGCCACTATCTGGGCGAGGATTTCAGCCTGTAGCATTTCCCCGCATCGCGACGATCCGCGCTTTGCAGACACGTGTCTCTTGCGCTAGTCACTGCCTCCGTGGCGAGGCAATCCGCATGCCGGAGGCGCCCATTCCCTTCACCCGATTCACCCGGTGGCAGAGCCGCATGCATGGGCAGACGACCTTGAAGCCGACCGACGTCATCACCGGGCGCGAGCCGCTGGTGGCCTGGCTGGAGGCCGGGTGCAAGCCGCGCGCGCAGTGGCGCATCGGCACCGAGCACGAAAAGTTCCCCTTCTTTACGGATACGCTGGCGCCCGTGCCCTACGAAGGGCCACGCTCCATCCGTGCCCTGCTGGAAGCCCTGCGCGAGCGGCTGGGCTGGACGCCGCTCATGGAAGGCGAATCCCTCATCGGTCTGAAGGACGAGAAGGGCGGCGGCTGCATCACGCTGGAGCCGGGCGGGCAGTTCGAGCTTTCCGGCGCGGCAGTGCAGAACCTGCACCAGACCTGCGAAGAGGTGCATGATCACCTGGCGCATGTGCGGGCGGTGGGCCGGGAGATGGGCATCGGCTTTCTGGGGCTTGGTTTCTCGCCGCTGTGGACTCTGGACGAGACGCCCGTGATGCCCAAGGGGCGCTATCGCATCATGCGTGCATACATGGCGCGCACCGGCCGTCTGGGCCGCGACATGATGTTCCGCTCCGCCACCGTGCAGGTGAATCTGGACTTCGAATCGGAAGTGGACATGGTGAAGAAGTTCCGTGTGTCGCTGGCGCTGCAGCCGGTGGCCACGGCGCTGTTCGCCAACTCGCCGTTTACCGAGGGGCGGCCCAATGGTCATCTCTCCTGGCGGTCGGCCATCTGGCTGGACACGGATCCGGATCGCACCGGCATGCTGCCCTTCGTCTTCGAGGAGGGATTCGGTTTCGAGCGCTATGTGGATTATGCGCTCGATGTGCCCATGTATTTCGTTCATCGCGAGGGACGCTACATCGATGCCGCGGGCATGAGCTTTCGCGATTTCCTGCGCGGCGAGCTGCCGGCGCTTCCCGGTGTGTTGCCCACACTCAAGGACTGGGAGGATCATCTCTCCACGCTCTTTCCCGAAGTGCGGCTGAAGCGCTTTCTGGAGATGCGCGGCGCCGATTCCGGGCCGTGGCGCCTGTTGTGTGCGCTGCCAGCACTGTGGACGGGCCTGCTCTACGACACCACAGCCCTGGATGCGGCCTGGGATCTGGTGAAGGGCTGGACGGCGGAGGACCGCCAGCGCCTGCGCGAGGACGTGCCGAAACGGGCGCTGCAGGCCGAGGTGGCCGGGCGCAGCGTGCGAGACGTGGCACGCGAGGTGCTGGCCATTGCCCGCGAGAGTCTGGAGCGACGCAACATCATCGGCTTCAAGGGGCGCTCGGAGGCCCGCTTCCTGGACGTGCTGGACGAGATCGTGGCCGCCGGTCGCACCCATGCGGAGGAGCTTCTGGCCCTCTATCACGGCCCCTGGAACAGGGATGTCACCCACGTTTTCAGGGATTTTGCCTATTGAGTCGAACGTGAAGAAAAGTTTTCCAGCCTGCTGAGCAGGCTGGAAAAC
>CAZNLW010000016.1:0-23777 GCA_964574205.1 uncultured Rhizobiaceae bacterium
AGCACAACCTTGCCAAGGTTGGGGTCGTGAGTTCGAATCTCATCGCCCGCTCCATTTGATCCCTTTTCACAAGGCATGCCGGCATCGCCATGGCGATGCCGGTTTTTGGTTTGAAATCGAGCTTGATCATCGCCTGTGACGGATGGGACAACACGTTGCGTTTGCAGTCGCATGTGAAGTATAGATAAGGCATTGAATTACAAGAACTTTAAGGATGATTGGATAACTGTGAATCGCAAGGTTCTGACGATGTATCGTCAGAACCTTGCGATTCACTTAAGCCGGAAATGCTGTCCTGCTGGCGCCGGGCCGCCCCAAGTCAGCAGGACGCATTGTTTTTTCTGAAGAAAAGCATTTCCAGCCTGCTCAGCAGGCTGGAAAACGTTTCTTCACGTTCGACTTTCCAGCCCGGTGTGAGACAGGCTGGAAAGTCATGCTTCAGGTGCAGCGCGCGTTATCCGGCATTCAGGCTGCGGCGACGGTCCCAGCGCCGAACTTGCGCACCACCTCGTCGGCCAGCTTGCCAGTGAGCTCCTGCATGTGATCGAAGGCGAACTGGAAGGAGCCCACACCCGCCGTGGCCGACCGCAGCTCCACGATGAGTTTGGCGATCTCCGCCTCCGGCATGTGCGCCTCGATGGTGTCCCAGCCGGGCCATCCTTCGCGCGGTGCAAAACCCAGGATCTGCCCGCGATGGGCGGAGACGATCTGGGTCACCTTCGAGGTGGCCGCGTTCGGCACGTGGAGGGTGACTTTCACGATGGGCTCCAGCAGCACCGGCGAAGCCGTTTTCATGCATTCCGTCATCGCCAGTCGCGCCGCCAGCTTGAAGGCCAGCTCCGAGGAATCGACGCTGTGATGGCTGCCATCCTCCAGGTTGGCGGCAAAATCCACCACCGGAAAGCCCAGGGGCCCGCACTGGGCATATTCGCGGATGCCGGCTTCCACCGCCGGAATGTACTGCCTGGGCACCACGCCGCCCGTGATCGTGTCGGTGAACGCGAAGCCGGCGCCGCGCGGCAGCGGCCGGATCTCGATCACCACATCGCCATACTGGCCATGGCCTCCCGTCTGCTTCTTGTGCCGCCCGCGGGCCCTGGCCTTCTTGCGGATGGTCTCCTTGTAGGCAATCCGTCGCGGGCGCGCCTCGGCCGTCACGCCGAACTTCTCCTTCAGCTTCTCCAGCGCCACCCGCAGGTGCATCTCGCCCTGGCCCCACAGCACCATCTCGCCGGTGTCCGCATCGTGCTTCAGCGCAAGTGAGGGGTCCTCCTCCAGCAGTTTCGTCAGCGCCGCGGAAAGCTTCACCTCGTCCTTGCGGTCGGCCACCGAGAGCGCCAGGCCATAGACCGGCTGCGGGCGAGAAAGCATTGGCAGTTCGGGCAGCTCTTCCGGTTTCAGGGCCAGTGCCTCGCCCGTGTGCACGCTCTCCAGGCGACCCAGCGCCACGGTGTCGCCCGCCGCCGCAGCGTCGATCTTGCGCGCCTCCTGGCCGAAGAGCGTGAACATGCCGCCGATGCGTGCTGTCTCGCCGTCACTGGCATGCACCGTATCGCCGTCCTTCAGCTGTCCGGCCAGCACCCGCGTGAGCGACAGCTTGCCCTGCGGAAAGTAGAAGGTCTTCATCACGTAACCCACGCCGCTCGCTGCCGGATCCACGCCCAGCCGCGCGGCCGTCTTTTCCACGCCGGCCACGTCGTGCCGCAGCGCCTTCATGAGGCGCAGGATGCCATTCTCCTTCTCTGCCGAGCCCAGGAGCACGGGCGTGATCAGCCCCTCCATGAGCTCCTTGCGCAGATCCTCGAAGATCTTGTCCGTGGGCGGTTCCATGTCGGAAAGGAGCGTTTCCAGCAGCTCGTCGTCATAGTCCGCGAGCCTTTCCAGCATCTCGAAACGCGCCGCCGCCTCCCGTTCCTTCACCTCGGGCGGAATCTCCACCACTTCGGCCGGGGCATGCTCCTTGAAGATGTAGGCCCGTTCCAGCGCCAGATCGACCGTGCCGATGGCGATGCCGTCCTTCCATATGGGGATCTGCCGCAGCACCAGCGGTTGCGCGGAAACCGGCTGCAGCCAGGCCAGCATGTCGCGCACCCGCCCCTCGGCCCTGTCGATCTTGTTGATGAAGATGATCCGCGGCAGGCCGATCGCATCCAGCTGCTTGAGAATCAGCTGCAGGGCAGGGGATTTGCGCGGATCCGGTTCCATGACCACGACAGCCGCGTCGCAAGCCGGAAGGGCAGCGCGCGCATCCTCCGAGAATTCCACGGAGCCGGGACAGTCGATGAAGGTGTAGGTGTCGCCGAGGAACTCGGTGCTCGCCACGTTGATCTCGATGCCCATGCCATGGGCCCGGGCAATGGGCGAGGCATCCCCCACGGTATTGCCGTCCTTCACCTGGCCCATGCGGGAGATGGCCCCGGTGCGGTGCAGGATGGCCTCCAGCAGCGTTGTCTTGCCGCTCTGATAGGGCCCCACCAGCGCGATGCACCGGGGGCCGCTGCTTCTGCCGCCGCCATTCTCCGTCATGACGTCATCCTCCCCTTCCTGTTGCGGACCTGTCTCTGGCGCATGCCAGCCACAGGCCCCACTGTCATGACCGGCCGGCGGCCAGGTCTGGCCGGAAAGCGAACGGGCGGGATGATCCGCATCATCCCGCCCGCGCCTGTGTCGCTATCTCGCGCTTTCCAGTGTCAGCCCGGCAACGCCGGCCGCCACGTTCAGTCCTGTCTGGGCCGTGAGGCTTACCGGCTGCAGCGTGATCGACTTCCTGAAACCACCGACCAGCACGTTGGCGCCCACGCCACTGCCCAGCGTGGCCTGGGCGCTGGCGCCCACGTAGGTGCCCGCCAGCGCACCCCTTTTCGTGCTGCCGGGTGCGAACACGTTCCACATCAGTGATGTGCCGGTGGTCTCGCCGATGTCGAGGCCCACCTTGGTGATGGTCCCCACATAGTGCTCCTCGCGACCCGAAGCGCTGCGGAACGTGCAGCGCAAAGGCTTCCTGGAGTAGACGACCGCCCCCGTGCCGCCGTCCACATGGCAGGTGAGCACGCCGACCTTCATCAGCGCCTGTGCCGGTGTGGAAAGAAGCGGCACGGCAAGGGTGGCTGCCGCCACCACGGGAAACATGCGAAAGGCCTTCGGCATGGAACTCCTCCTTGAGATGTCCGAGAAAATGCAAGAGCCCCTGGAGGGGGGAATCGATTTCCGACAGATCATCGTCCCCAGCATCGCCCCGAAGCCCATGCAAGGCGCACAATCGGGCATTTTCCGGGCAGTCCATCCCGCCCGTTCCCGAAGCTGCGCCGCCATTCCCTGCAGCCTGTGCCCTTCCCGAGGTCTCACGGTCGGCCTCCCTGCTGGGAACAGTGCATCATGGATTGCGCCCCGACGCAAGACAAGGAGCCCTGACTTTGGTCAAGCCCGATACCTGGAGGACAGGGGAGGGCCGGAAGATGAGAGAACAAAAGGGCCGCCTCCGCTGCCTTCGCCTCGGCAGGAGGGAATGGCGGAGATGGCCCTTTTCGCATGCGTGTCCGACGGTCTGCATGCCGCACGGCCTTGTCCGTTTCTGGTCGAGGCCGGACAGGGGAGATGAAATCGGCCGTCAGTGCACGTGCATGGGCTTCAGATCATGCTCCAGCACGTTGGCCAGCGCCCCGGCCCGGGAATCGGTGATGGCCAGCGGCGTGCCGTCGGCATGACAGACGGCATAGAGCGTGGTGCCCTCTTCCACGTGGATCGGGGCACCGATCAGCCGCGACGCCTCCGCCGGCTTGATGGGCCGGATGTAGGCGATCTCGCCCCCGCCAAGGCGGGCAAGCTCCAGTGGCGTCATGGGCCTCTTGATGATCTTGTCCGTCATGGTCAGGCTTCTCCTGCTGTCACCGGGTCGTGCAGGAGGCTTTCCCGGCAGATGCCGATATGGGGATTGTGGACGTTTTCTTCAAGGTCCGCGTGGTTCCGTCTGGCAGAAGCTTGGAATCCATGCCGAACATGTCGCGAATGTTACCTGGAAGCATTGCGGGTTGAACAGGGTGCATTTGCGCACCGCAGGTTCTGGTATTCGTGACGGGGGCGTGATAAGGTGCGCGCCGACGAGTGGGCCGGGCCTGCCGTTTGGCGCCGGGGGGTGCGGCAGGCCGGTCGGCAACAACAAGAAACACACAGGGGACCAAGTCATGAAACCCACGCTCATTCTCGTTGGCGCGGACAAGGGGGGAGTCGGCAAGACGACTGTGGCCCGCGCCCTGATGGACTTCCTCTCCCGTCGCAATGTTCTGGCCCGGGCCTTCGATACGGAAAATCCGAGAGGCACGCTTCATCGCTTCTATCCCGGCAACACCGAGATCGTGGACATCGAGGATGTGGCGGACCAGATGAAGATCCTGGACACCCTGGAGACCGCTGCGGAGAAGGTCACGATCGTGGACTTCAAGGCCGGTGCTCTGGGCCGCACCCTGGACATCTTCGAGCGCATCGGCGTCTTCGAGGCGGCGCGGGACGGCCAGTTCGACATTGCCATGTTCCATGTGGTGGGGCCGGCCGTGGCCTCGCTGGAGGAGCTGCAGGAGGTCAGCCGCTACGTGAACGGCATCGATTACGTGGTGGCCCGCAACTTCATCAACGAGACCAACTTCTTCGAGTGGGACGAGGAGACCTACAAGAAGTATTTCTCCAATCTCAACAACGCCCACGAAATCGAGATTCCCAAGCTCAACGAGATGGCTTACGAGGCCGTGGATCTCGCCGGGGTCACGTTTACCGACTTCATCAACAACCGTCGCGCCAACGGCGAGCCGGGCAATTTTTCCTTCACCCTGCGCGGCTACGTGCGCAAGTGGCTGTCCGAGATCGACGAGCAGCTGGAGAAGCTGGAGCCCATCCGCAACATCCTTTCCGGCGGCCGCAACCGGGGCGCGGTGGAGGAAGCCAGGGCCGAGGCCAAGCCGGCACCCGGCAAGAAGAAATGAAACCGGCCCGGCCGGTCTGAGGGAACCGGTGGTCAGGACCGCCAGAACACACACACGCAGGACGTCAACGGAGAGAGCAGAAACATGGGTGTCTTTGCCGAGTCCCTGTCCCGCATCAAGCCCTCGCCCACCATTGCCGTCACCCAGAAGGCCCGCGAGCTGAAGGCTGCTGGCCGGGACGTGATCTCGCTGGGCGCCGGCGAGCCGGATTTCGATACGCCGGAAAACATCAAGCAGGCGGCCATCGAGGCCATCCGCCGTGGCGAGACCAAATACACGGCAGTGGATGGCATTCCCGAACTCAAGGATGCCATCATCGCCAAGTTCAGGCGCGACAACGGCCTGGAATACACCCGTGAGCAGATTACCGTCGGCGCCGGCGGCAAACAGGTGCTCTACAATGCACTCATGGCCACCCTCAATCCGGGTGACGAGGTGATCATTCCCGCCCCCTACTGGGTGAGCTATCCGGACATGGTGCGTCTTGCTGGCGGCACGCCCGTGTTCGTGGAGACGCGCATCGAGGACGGTTTCAAGCTGCGCCCCGAGGCGCTGGAACAGGCCATCACCGAGAAGACCAAGTGGTTCATTTTCAACTCGCCGTCCAACCCCACCGGCGCCGCCTACGGCTTCGACGAGCTGAAGGCCCTCACGGATGTGCTGCTGAGACATCCACACGTCTGGGTCATGTCCGACGACATGTATGAGCACCTGGTCTATGACGACTTCCGGTTTGTCACCCCGGCGCAGGTGGAGCCGGAGCTGTATGACCGCACGCTCACTGTCAACGGCGTATCCAAGGCCTATGCCATGACCGGGTGGCGCATCGGCTATGCCGGCGGGCCGAGGGAACTGATCAGGGCCATGGCCAAGCTGCAGTCACAGAGCACCTCCAATCCCTGTTCCATTTCCCAGTGGGCGGCGGTGGAGGCTCTGAACGGGCCGCAGGATTTCATCGCCGAGAACAACAGGATCTTCAAGGCCCGTCGCGACATGGTGGTGGAGATGCTCAATGCCGCCGAAGGCATCAGCTGCCCCGTGCCGGAAGGCGCCTTCTATGTCTACCCGTCCATTGCCGGCTGCATGGGAAAAACGACGCCGGACGGCAAGGTGATCGAGACCGACGAGGACTTCGTGACCGCCTTGCTGGAAGCGGAAGGCGTGGCCGCCGTTCATGGCGCGGCTTTTGGGGGCTCTCCCAATTTCCGCGTTTCCTACGCCACCTCCACCGAGGCTCTCCAAGAGGCTTGCACCCGTATTCAGCGCTTCTGCGCCAGCCTGCAATGAGGGAGCAGACGGCTCTGGCGGGCTCAGCCCCGGAAAGATTCCATCCTCCAGGATTCCGCTGAATCCCCTGCCGGTGCAGAAGGGTCGCATGTGAAGTATAGACAAGGTATTGAGTTGAAAGAACCTTGCGGATGATTGGATGGCTGTGAATCGCAAGGTTCTGGCGATACATCGTCAGAACCTGGCGATTCACTTGAGCCGGAAATGCGTCCTGCTGGCGCCGGGCCGTGCCCTGAGCCAGCAGGACGCATTGTTTTTTCCGAAGAAAAGGTTTTCCAGCCTGCTCAACAGGCTGGAAAACCTTTCTTCACGTTCGACGAAGGAGCCCGAACCACCCCGACGGACCGGTTTTTCCCGGAAAGGGTTTCCAGGTCCGAAAGCCCCTGCACTTGCCGCTTCAGCCTTTCGCCACATTGCCCCGCAGGATGATGTGCCGGGGAGGACGCGTGCCACGCAGGAAATCGCCCGTGACGGGCTTGCCATGGTTGAGGCCGACAATGGCTCCGCGCCGGGCCCGCAGGATGGTGTTGTACAGGAGCACGGCGCGGCCGGCACCGGCGGTGACGGAAACGCCGATGCCATAGGTGCAGTCTTCCAGACGGTTCCGACTGGCTGTGACGTTGCGCAGAAAGCGGCCCCATCCGATGGTGATGCCGCAATCGCTCGCCTGACGCACGACATTGTTGCGGATGTGCGTGTCGGCTTCGGCCGAGATGCCGTATCCGAGAATGTCGACCGATCGGATCCGGGGACGCACGTCCTCCACCACGTTGTTCTCGATGATGGCGCCCCTGCCGCCATGATCCATGTTCGTGGCGGAAATGCCGGCCGAGGCCTTGCGGATGCGGTTGCCGCGCACCACCGCCTGCCGCCAGGCGAATTCCACGAAAATGGCCACCTCGCCCAGATCCCTGCAGTTGTTGTCGAGGATCTGGCAGCGGTCTCCACTGTTGTTGCGGATGGCGGAATAGGCGCAGTTGCGTATCCTGTTGCGCCGGATGATCACGTTGCCGGCGCGATAGACGTTGATACCGTTGCCATAGGGGCCGTCCCCGCCGGACCGGTTGTTGATGTCGGCGATGTCGTTGTTTTCGACGATGCTGCCATCGCGACGCTTGTCGCCCTGCCAGACGAGGATTCCGTTGTTACCGCAGGTGCGAACCGTGTTGCCGGTGATCCGCAGGGCCTGTCCGTCCGTGGAGAAGATGGCCGCGTCCGTAAGGTTGTGGAACCGGTTCGAGCCGATGACCCCCCGGCATTTGTGCAGAACGAGCCCGCTGCCGTCGAAGGACTGGAAGCGGCAGGCCTTCACCGACAGGCGGCGACAGTCCTGGATGTGGACGAGGGGCTCCTGGTCATAACCGCCGTTCTCGCCGGAGAAGGTGATCTGCCTGAGGGAAACGACGGCGTTTTCGACAGCCATGAGAAAGCGGGAACCGCGCCGCAGTCGCAGGCGTGTGCGTTGGCTTCCGGCAAGGCGGACGGGAAGATAGGCCTCCAGTTCCCCGATGACATAATCGCCATCGTCCAGCAGCAGCCAGGCGCGCTTGTCGGCGGCTTCCCGCAGGGCATCGAGAAGGGCACGGGTCTGGTCCTTTCGGGGGTCCGGACGCAGCCCCAGATCCTTGCCCCGAATGATGGGTGTCTTGCCTGCCGACTGCCGGTCCTGTGTGCCGGGCAACCTGTTGCCGGCAAAATAGCCGGCCTTGACGATGGGCAGCGTGCCCAGACCCAGCACCACCTCGCGGCGCGACAATCGCGGTTCCCTGCAAGCGGTCATGAATGCCCCCAGTCTCCGGCATGTTACCCGTATCAACCGGAGATGGAGGGTTCTCTGATTCGCTGCGATTTTCAAGAGTGAACGCGGGGCGAAGGGAAATCATCGCCGTACCCTGTTGCCGCGCAGGGAGACATGGGATGGCACCTCCCGCGCCCCCAGCAGCTCGCCGGTGACCGGCTCGGCATGATCGAAGCCGGCAATGGCCCGTCGCCGGGGGCGCACGATCTCGTTCTCGACGATCACGACCCGCCCGGCACCTTCGGAGACCGAGACGATGATGCCGTGCCCACAGTCTTCCAGCCGGTTGCGCACGGCCTTCACGTTGTCCAGATAGGGGCCCCAGCCGAGCGACAGGCCGCAATGTGAAGCCTTGCGCACGACGTTCCTGCGGATCACGGTGTCGGCTTCGGCGGCGATGCCGTAGCCATGGATGTCCACGGAACGGATGCGCGGGCGCACGTCTTCCACCGTGTTGTTCTCGATCATCGCCCCGCGACCTCCATGGTCCATGTTGGTGGCGGAGATGCCCGCCCCGGCGGTGCGCACGCGGTTGCCGCGCACCAACGCATGGCGCCATGCGAACTCCACGAAGATGGCCACCTCCTTGATGTCCCGACAGTCGTTGTCGAGGATCCGGCAGTCGTCTCCGCTGTTGTTGCGAATGGCACTGAAGGCACAGGCACGGATGCGGTTGTGGCGGATGGTCACGTTCCCGGCTCGATAGATGTTGATGCCGTTGCCGTTGGGGCCGTCCCCGCCGAGACGTGCGCCGATCTGCCGGATGTCGTTGTCGGCGATGAGGGCGCCATCCGGCCGTTTCGCCGACTGCCACACGAGCACGCCATTGTTGGCACAGTTTCGCACCGTGTTGCCGGTTATGCGGAGCCCGTGACTGTCCTGGGCGAAGAGGGCCGCGTTGCCCATGTCGCGGATGAGGCAGTCCGCAATCCGCCCCCGGCAACCGGCAAGGTGCAGGGCCGTGCCGTCGAAATGCTCGATGCGGCAGCCGTCCAGATGCAGGCGAGAAGCCTCGACGATTTCGACGAGGGCATCGTCGGGGCCGCCCTCGCCGTTGCCGTCGAGAATGACGGCTTCGAGCTCAACCGGCACGCCCCGTGCGGAAAGCAGACGGCCGGCTCCCTTCCGTAGCAGCAGACGGCTGCCCTTGTGGCCGATCAGGCGCACAGGCACGCGCACGTCGAGCGCTCCGATGCGCAGGGTTCCCGGAGGGAGGCGGATCCAGGCGTTCTCCCGCGCCGCCTGCCGCAGGGCATGGGCAAGCGGCAGGGTCTGGTCCGCCCGGGCGTCCGGCACCAGCCCCAGGGCACGGCCATCCAGCACCCGGCGTGCCCTATGAGACGGGCGTGTGGCCGCATGCAGGACGGAGGGTGCGGCCAGTGCGGCGCCCAGACGGGCACCGGCGGCCAGAAAGGCGCGTCGGGAAATGGCGGAGATCTTGTGAGCGGACATGGGCAGGGCTCCGTTGCTGGTATCCGGCGCCTGCCGATGCATCCGGTAGAACCATGGGGGCAGGGCAGGCGCGACAACCCTTCCGGCACTGGTTGATCCAGATCAATGATCCGTTACAATCCCTGCGACAAGCTTTTCCGGAAAAAAGGGTGAAGAAGAGGGCGGCACCGGTGCCCGCTGAACCGGTGCGCAAGGCGAGGAGGGATGACGCCATGCTCAAGATGTTCCTGCTCATGTATGTGCTGGCTGGGCCGACGCTGGCCGGCATGCTGATGATCGTGGCGCTGGTGCTGCGCACTTCCAACACCGTCATGCTGGGGCTCATTGCGGCGGGCTTCGCTCTGGCCATACCCGTGGCCTGGTATGTGGCCAAGCTCATTCTGGAGAACACGAGCGGCAGGAACAGGAAGGCCGCCTGACCGCGCCCAGAAGCACGGGGCTGAGGGACGGGGAGCGAGAGCGCCCGGCCGCTGATCGGATTGGCGACAGGGGACGGCGACATCCCCCCAGGCGCAACGCCGCCGGAGACACAGCGACATGAAGCTGCCCGCCTGCATCGCGGGGCCGCAGGAAACCACGCCTGCGGCCCGTATGCTGTGGCTGGACGAAATGATTACGCCGGCCGGCCGCCTCGTCGTGGGAGCCACGGTCAGCGGCGTGGCCTTGCTGCATTTTGCCGGCAGCCGTCAGGCCATGCGGCATCTTTCCCGGCTGGCGGCCTATTACGACTTGGCACATGATCCCGCCCGGCCCATGCTGGCGAAGATCCGCCGTCAGCTGGCCGAATACTTTGCCGGCCACCGTTGCCGCTTCGACGTGCCGGTGCTCACGCCCGTGGCCACGCCGTTCCAGCGCCAGGTCTGGCAGGCGCTGCTGCGCGTGCCCTATGGCCGAACCATTGCCTATGGCGAGCTGGCCGCCCGCATCGGCAGGCCAACGGCCGTGCGGGCCGTGGCCGCTGCCAATGCGGCGAATCCCGTGGCCATCATCATTCCCTGCCATCGCGTGATCGCCGCGGATGGCTCCCTGGGAGGCTATGCCGGCGGCCTGCAGGCCAAGCGCATCCTCCTGGATCTGGAGCGCCGCCATGCTGCCCGTGTCAGGTCCTGAACCGGCCGTGCCAATCAGGGGCGAGCAGGGACAGAGCTTCCTTTTGTCCCCTTTCAACGCATGGACAGAGTCGCAGGTGAAGTATAGACCAAGGTGTCGAGTTGCAAGAACTTTGCGATTCATTCGAGCCGGAAATGCTGTCCTGCTGGCGCCGGGCCGTGCCCTGAGCCGGCAGGACGCATTTTTTCTGCACGTTCGACGACAGCCGGTTTCCGAAAGGTTCGATCCGGGCTCTGAAGGTTCAGGCCGAGAACCGCTCTTTCTGCTGCTTGGGCGTGAGCGCCCGTGTGATGGCATCCGGCCCCAGGCGGAAGGTGCGGTCAATACCCTCCTTGATGGCCCGCCAGAAGGCCTGGGCGGAGCCCACCGGATCGCCCGGATCCACCTGCGGCCAGCGCGCCTGCTCCTCGGTGGAGGTGGGTCTCTTCGCCACATAGACGAGATAGCCTTCCAGCATCTCCGCCATGCGCCGGGTTTGCCAGGGTACGCCCCGGTGGCCCTGATGCTCGTGGATCTCCCTGGCCAGACGGAAATGATGTGCCTTGTAGTCCACGTTCAGGCCGAAACGGTCATTCATGATCACCGGCAGCAGGCTCTCCGACCAGCCGCGATGGAAGCGGCACTGCCCGCAGTTGTCGTTGATCAGTTCGTGGACCATGCGCTCCACGTTCTTGCGCCCCAGATCCTCCGGCGGCAGGAAGTCCGCACCATAATAGACGTAGTACTTGCCCATGATCGGCATGGGCGCGCCCATGCCCGGCACCCAGTATTGATTGGGGACCATGTAGCCTGTCTCGCCATTGGCCAGATACACGGCCCGATCGAAGCAGCCACAGTCCTTCAGGGCTTCCGCCGCCGGCCGGATGCCCTTGCGGAACAGGGCCGCCCGCTCGTCCTCCAGAATGGCGCGGATCACGGCCATGGCATAACGGGCATTCTTCATGGAATCCTCGACCAGATCGAACTCGGCCGGATCGTCGGTGAAATGGGCGAACTTCAGCGCGCTGGCCGGCGGAAAGCCGTAGTGTTCGGGATCCATGAGGCCCACCGCCACGCACTCCATGATCCACGCCACCATGCCGCCGATCTGGATGGCGTCGAACCCCATGGCGTCGGCATAGTCGTTGAGCAGTTCCGCCGCCCGCTGGTCGAACACGCCGCACTGCGGGCCCAGCGCATGATACGGCTCGTAATCCTTCTTGTAGCGGCCTTTCAGCTTCTTGCAGGCCACGGAGCAGGGCTCGCCACAGTGGTCGAACTTCTTGGGACGGATGGTCTCCTCGTTGAATTGCCGGAGATAATGATCGACGATGAACAGCTTGTGATGCCGCAGCCGCTCGGCCATGGTCCGCTTGGTCGAGCGGTAGTTGAAGGTCATCACCTTGTCCTTGAGGTTGGTGTAGTTGGAGCCGAAGGTGCCGCCCGAGTCGATCTTCGGATCGTAGTGATACTTGGTGGTCATGGCCATATCGACCTTGACCATCTTGTCCCCGAAATGCTCCTCGAAGTAGGGGTTCAGCGCCTTTGTCTTGAGCGCATGCGGATCCACGTGGTCGCCGCCGAACATGATGGCGACGATGTTGTGCTGCCGAAACAGGCGCGACCCCAGCCCCCCGCGGCCGGCCCAGTCCACCACCGCCTGCATCTCGCCTTTCTTGATGGTGTTGGAACCGATGGCGCCCTCGCGCGTCACCGCTGCCGCCGGGCCAACCACGGCCACGCGCACCCGCCTGGGGTTGTATTCCTCGCCGAAGCGATCCAGCAGGGCGCGCTGCAGGGCATAGATGCCGATGAGCGTCTCGCCGTTGTATTCATAGCCCTGCCACAGTTCCCGATAGTCCGGCACCGGCTCAAGCCGCCACTGTGGACCTTCGCCACGGTTGTTGAGCAGCAGCACGGAAGGTTCGGGCGCCCTGCCTCGCAGGGCCACGTATTCCACGCCCACATGCTGGAACGTATAGGCCGCACCGCCCATGGAAGAGATGTAGAAACCCTCCCACTGGTCCGAATAGGCGCAGAAGACCAGCCGCCGCGAGCCGGGAATGGCGGAGGAAGCCAGCTTGCCCTCGCCAAAGGTGAACACGGCCGGATCCTTCCTGTATTCCCGCCAGCCGAAGTCCACCGGTCCGATGATCCCGCTGTCCTTGTCGATGTCCTCGATTTCGGAATCGCCACTGGCAAGGTGGATGTGCAAGGCCCGCTGCGTGAACGGTATGGTCATGGCCCCAGTTCCGTCGTTTGCTGACACTGTGCCGGCCGGCAGGCCGTCTTTTCTGGCCGAAAGCCCGTGCCCTTTATAGTGAACACGGGGCGAAAGGCCAGTGCGCTTTCCGAAGCATGCGCAATCTGGCAACGCATGATGGGCATCACGGCTCGCAGATGCCAAGGGAAGAGATCACACTTCCGCGATCGACTTTGGTTGATCGGCCTTTGGCGCAGTCAGGCCCTTCGCGCAGACGAGACCGGTCGGGCCAGCGCGATGCCGGCCAGGATCAGGCCCAGCGACAGAAAGGCCCGGAGGCTGGGAGGCTCGCCCAGCAGCGCCACGCCCAGTCCATAGCCGATGACGGGAATGAGGAAATTGATCATGGCAAAGAAGCTGGCGCCGGCCCGCGCCACGATGCGGAACATGATCAGTGTGGCCAGGCCGGTATGCACGATGCCCAGCACCACGGCCCAGAAGGCGGCATCGGGAGGCGGAATGATGATGCCCTCCATGGCCAGGACGGCCGGGAGCAGCACCAGGGAGGACACGAGCATGATGGCTGCCGCCATGGCCACGGGCTGTACGCCGGCCAGACGCTTCACCACCAGCGTGTTCACGGCGTAGCACAAGGCCGCCCCGGCCACTGCCAGCTGCCGCAGAAGGTTCTCGCCCAGATGGGTGAGGGCCTCCCAGCCGATCAGCACCAGAACACCGGCAAGGCCCAGCCCCACGCCCATTACCCGCCGCCAGGTCAGCCGTTCGTCGCGCGTGAGGAAATGCGCCAGTACCACGACCGTGATGGGGGTAATGGCGATGAGAATGGCCGCCAGGCCGGACTCGATGCGTTCCTCGCCCCAGGAGATGAGGGCGAAGGGCAGGATGTTTCCAGTCAGCCCCGCCAGCAGAACCCACCCCCACGCGCCGCCATCCCGCGGCAGCGTTTCTCCCCGCACACGGGCAACGACAAGCAGCAGGAGGGCTGCCGTGGCGATACGCCAGAATGTGAGGGAAAGAGGGGGCAGGGCATCGACGATGATCTTGATCAGCGTGAAGGAGGATCCCCAGATGAAGGCGAGAACAACCAGAAGTATATGGTCGGATATGTTGTAACGAGGCTTGGTCATTTTTGAAAGGCTGGTGAGTGACCAAATATCAAGTGTTGCTGGCAAAAACAAAAAATATGACCAGAAAAGAATGAAAAATTGTCTTGCCACGCCGCGAGAGGAGGGGATAAACAGAATTTGTTCACCTTTGTAACCGATGATGAGGCCAGGGAAGACGCCACTCGGAGCACAGGCAAGCGGGGGAAAGTCGACCCATGCGGGAAGGGGGCCTGAAAAAGGCGGACATGAAGGGAACGGGCATTGCGCATCTTCCCTATGCCGTGGATGAACCGGCATGGAATCTCGTGTCGCCCTTGATCCGCCAGCGAGCCATGGATCATGTCTTGCGGGCTGTTGACAGCCTGCTCGAGACTCACCGTCGCACGCCGATGAGACTCTTGCAGATTCCCTTCGAAGGGGAGGACCTGGCCACGCTCCGGAATTGGGCGGACAGGCTGCTGGATGGCACGGAACATGTGATCCTCTTTGGCACGGGCGGATCCTCGCTGGGCGCACAGGCCCTGGCCCAGGCAGCCGAGTTGTGTGCCCGAGTCAGGCGGATACCGCGCTTTCACATTCTCGACAACCTCGAAAGCCCTTGGCTGGAAAGGGTTCTCCACGAACTGGACCTGTCCAGGACGAAGTTCCTTGTCATTTCCAAGTCAGGTCGCACGCCGGAAACGGTGGTGCAGGCGATCATGGCTATCGAGCTCCTGCGTGGCGCCGGTCTGGAGAAGGAGATCGGCGAGCGCCTGCTGTTCATCACGGATCCGGAGAGAAGGACGAACGGACAAGGATCCAATCAGTTGCGGCTGCTGGCTGCAGACTACGGAATCCCGGTGCTGGATCACGAGCCCGCCATCGGGGGCCGCTATTCCGTGCTCACCAATGTGGGGTTGTTGCCGGCACTGCTCTTCGGTCTGGATGCGGCGGCCATTCGCGAGGGCGCGGCCAGCGTCCTTTCTGCGCTGCTGGAGGGTGACGACCCGACCCTTGTGCCGGCTGTCACGGGTGCGGCACTGCACCGGGCGCTGCAGCTGCAATTCGGCATCAACATCATGGTGACCATGCCCTACACCTCGCGTTTGCGCCTGTTCGGATTCTGGCTGCAGCAATTGTGGGCGGAAAGCCTCGGCAAGGAGGGCCAGGGAACCCAGCCGGTCACCGCCGTGGGGCCGGTGGATCAGCACTCCCAGCTCCAGCTCTATCTGGACGGGCCGAACGACAAGCTCTTCAACATCCTGCAGATGGCCCACCATCCGGAGAGCTTCTGCGTGCCGGAGCGCTACGGCAAATACACCGATCTGGCCGGTTACCAGATCAGCGACCTGACCGCTGCCCAGCAGCGCGCCACGGCCGATTCGCTCATCCGTCGCGGCCGGCCGGTGCGCATCTTTCGTCTGAATGGCGTGAACGAACGCACCATGGGCGCGCTGTTCATGCATTTCATGCTGGAAACCATCCTCACGGCCTGCATTCTGGGAGTCGATCCCTTCGATCAGCCGGCCGTGGAGGAATCCAAGCAGCTCACCCGCAAATACCTGCAGCAGGCCCAGCCCTGCTGAAGATGACCACCCCATGAAAAACGACAGCGCCGCGTTTCGCCGATTCGACGGGCAGGGCTATTCCCTGCTCACGGCTTCCGCGATGGCCGGGTTGGCATGCACGGGGCCGGCCTGCCACATGTGATCGGCCACGAGAATGCGCGCCCGCTCTGTTGCGGCATCATAAGGCAGGGCCTGTGACGGGTCGATCCGGGCCTCGTACCAGTCCGTCCAGACCTGCCAGTGCTCCAGCGGCCGCGTGGTGAGTCGCTCCTTCAGGCTTTTCCAGTAGTGATCGAACCAGTCTGGTGCCGTTTCCGGCCACAGGGGTGTGGTGGTGAGAAAGGTCGCAAGCTCGCCGCTTTCAAGTCGTGCCAGAGCCAGCGCCAGATCGGCGCGGATGACGGACCAGTGATCGATGCTCTGGGCGATGTGCACCAGCCCCCGGATGGCCGCCGGCCGGTCGTTGGGCACGGTCAGGGCATAGGCGGCCCGCACCGCTGCCGCGAAGCACAGCCGGGCATAGGCGAAGCTCTGTTGCGAATCGGTATGGGCGACCACCGAGGTAGCCCGGGAGACGGCCTTGGTGGCCTGCTTCACGGCTGCCTCCACGGCCGTGGTCACAAGGCCGCTTTCCGCATCCTGCGCCATCGCCTGCAAGGAGCCCCTGCGCGCCTGCTCGACCGCCGCCACCCAGGCGCTGGCCAGGGGCCGGAAGGTGGGCAGCACCATGGGCATGGCTGCCTCCTCGTCCCATTCCAGCCACGTCTCCATCAGCGGCACGGTGCGCAGCGCCGCCCGCACCAGAAGCGCCTGCGCCAGTGCCGGCGGCCGTTCCATCAGCGCCGCCTGCAAGCCCGCCGCATCCCTGATCTCGCCCATGCCCGACCTCCCTTGCCGAAAAATGTTTGGGGCTGTCCCGGATAGGGCTGTTTTTTCCATAAGCCCATGATTGTCAAGGACGCCCCTTCGGGGCGTCGCTTTCAGCGATGTCATCCTTGACAATCATGGGCTTGCAGAAAGAATGGCAAGGAAGCGCCAATGACGAAAAATCGCCATTGGCGCTTCTCTTGGCCAATATTCATTAGAATGGCAAAATCACAAATCGTTGCAGTGGAAGCTGTTGGGTTGTCCAGGACAGCCCCAAACGTTTTCCCGGCCGCCGTGTCTGATCGCGGCCAACAGGCTTCCCCTGACGAACCGGGGCAATTATGGCACGGAACCCCCGCCGTCCGGCATGCCTGTCCCTGATGCCCATTGCCGCATGGAGAAAAAGCGCACATGTCGCGAAAGCCCCATTCTCCCCATTCTCCGTGCTAGAATGGCAAAAAGCGGAGGCCATCCGGAAACCGGAGGAATCAACGGAAAGCGCTCATGACCCGGCCGCGCCAACAGGGCATGCCGCCTCTGACACCACACCTGCTGCTGCGCGCCTATGCCATGGGCATCTTTCCCATGGCCGATTCGGCCGAGGATCCGGAGATCTTCTGGGTGGAGCCGGCCATGCGCGGCATCATTCCCCTCGATGGCCTGCACGTGCCCCGCCGGCTGGCCCGCACCGTGCGCCAGCATCCCTTCGAGATCCGCATCGATTCGGCCTTCGATGCGGTCATGGCCGCCTGTGCCGCGCCCGCGCCGGGGCGCGAGAAGACCTGGATCAACGCCACCATCCGCCAGCTCTACGGCGAGCTGCACCGCCTCGGCTTCGCCCATTCCGTGGAATGCTGGCAGAACGGCCGGCTGGTGGGCGGGCTCTATGGCGTGGCCATGGGCGCGGCCTTCTTTGGCGAGAGCATGTTCTCCCGCGTCCGTGATGCTTCCAAGGTCGCGCTGGTGCACCTGGTGGCCCGCCTCAATGCCGGCGGTTACCGGTTGCTGGACACCCAGTTCGTCACCGATCACCTGCGCCGCCTGGGTGCCATCGAGATTCCCCGGCTGGACTATCTGCGCCGCCTGGACGCGGCACTGAAAGTGCGCGCGAATTTTCATGCCTTCAGGGGCGATGACGATCCCCATCGGGTCCTCGCCCTGGCCCGTGGCGAAAGAGGGCAGGAGAACAGCCCGGAATGCCCTGGCCCGGCTCAGGGCACGGAGTCGAGCTGAAGCCCCGGAAACCGCTTGCATCCTCGATGGCCGGCCGCGCCCTCCACGCTTCCTTCTGCCAGGACCGACCTCGCCGGACATTGCGCACCGGCGACACGGCTTGCCGCCAGCCTGCATCACCGTTCGCCCGGGCTGGCCTTTTCCGGACGGATCTGCAGCGCCTCCTTGCCTGCGCGATGCTCCTTGCCGGCCGCGGCCACGGGCTCCCGGCAGCCGGTGAGCCAGACATCGAAGATGGGGTGTTCCACGGCGTTGAGGCCAGGACTCTCGGCATTCATCCAACCGGTGAAGATGCGCCGTGTACCGCCGTTCACCCGCTGCTCGTCCACCTCCACGAAAGCCATGGTGCGCGGCTCCTCCGTCACCGGCCGGGTATGACAGGTGCGTGGCGTCACCAGGAGATTGCCGAAACGCCTCGTCTCGTCGATGGCCACGCTGAAAGTGGTGATCTCGCCGGTGATCTTGTCCAGACCGGCGAACACCGCCACCCGGTTCTCGAGGGGGCCGGCCGCAAGCGGTCCGCTCAGGCCTGCAAGGACGACGAGGATTGTCACGAGATCAAGGGCGACAGCGGCAGGCCCGAGAGACCGGCGCATGGGCCACCCTCTCCCCGTGATGCGAAAGAATTCCGTCCTCTTTGGCCTCATGCCCGCTCCTTTTCCGCCAGCACCCGCAGGCGCACGTAGTCTGCCGTCCACTGCCCGCGCGAATCGCACAGCACGGGCCGCAGCAAGTCCTCCACCTCGGCCATCACCACCGGGGCATCCTTGCCGAACTGCTCGAAGAACACGCCGCGGAACACCTTCAGCCAGCTGGCCAGTCCGCCGGGCAGGCGTGTCGGCCGCGGCACCAGCGCGATGCGCTTCACCGTGAAGCCGCCTTCGCGCAGGAGCTGGGCATACTCTTCCGGCGTGGGAAAGAACCAGGGGGCCACCAGGCTTTCGTTCGCCCCCCGCCGGCGCGCCACGGCCCGCATGGCCGTGATGATGGCCGCCACGTTTCCATGCCCGCCCATTTCGGCAACAAAACGGCCGCCCGGGCGCAACGCCCGGTAAACGCCCTCGATCACGGCCCGCGCATCGGGCATCCAGTGCAGCGCCGCGTTGGAGAACACGGCATCGAACTCCCGTTCGAAGGGCAGATTCTCGCCGGCAGCCTTCACCACCGGCACGCCCCGCGCGCGCGCCGCGGCCAGCATCTCGTCGGAAATGTCCGCACCCACCACCTGGCATCCGGCGCGCATCAGCCGCTCGGCGATCACGCCATCGCCACAGCCCAGGTCCAGAATGCGCTCGCCCGGCTGCGGGTCCAGCCAGGATAGGATCTCCGCTGCCTCGTCCGAGACATAGCGGGCAAAGGCGTCATAGTCCTCCACGGACCAGTGCTGCGGGATGGTCGCCATGACATCTCTCCACGGTTCGCGGCCTGTCGGAAACGAAAAGAACATGTCACCGGCCTGTCAGACGCCACACGACGCCGGTGCAAGCATCACGTCCTCCGGCTTTCGTGAACACCCGCCCCCTGTGCCGGAAATGCGCCAGCGCTTTTCCCGCATCTTGTGCGCCCCCTACAGCGACAGGGCAGGCAGGACACAACCAGGGCCGTTGTCAGTTCTTGCCCTTGTTCTTTTCGTCAAAGATATACTTGTTCACGAGGGCCCAGATATCAAGCGCGCTTTGGGTATAGGAAAGGGTGTCGCCGTCCTTGAGCATCACGTCCGAGCCGCCCGGCTCCAGCGCGATGTACTTGTCGCCCAGCAGGCCCTCGGAGGTGACCTTGGCCGAGGTGTCTTCGGGCAGCTTTATCGTGCTGTCGATGGCCATGGTCACCACCGCCTGATAGTTCTGCTGGTCGAGCCGCTGATCCACCACCGAGCCGACCTTGATGCCGGCGAGTCGCACGTCCGAGCCGATGGCAATGCCGTCGATATTGTCGAAGACCGCATGCACCCGATACCCCCCCTGGCCACGGCCCAGGTCGGTGGTGGAATAGACGAGGAAAAAGAACACCGCGGCAATGGCGATCACGATGGCGCCGACGATGGTTTCAACGACCGAGCTGTGCATGCTTCTGCCAATCCCGTTGTCCCGTTCTGTGCCTGCGGTGACCCGGCGGCGCATTCCTCCGGATTCGCCCATGGCCGGCGCCTCCATGCCGGCAGCGGCCCCCGGGGCCCGGTCTCAGGCCTCGTCCGGCCGCCAGGCGTTGTAGGCGGGCCGGGCTGCCTTTGCCGGCCTCTTGCGATAGAGCGAGCCTGGCGGATAGATGGCATGCGCCGTGCCGGTGGGATTCTCCATGTGCGGCTTCTCCCACGGATGGGGTCTGTAGTCGCTCTCCGTGGGCGGCACGTCTGTGCGATAGTGGATCCATCCGTGCCAGCCCGGGGGTATGCGCGAGGCCTCTGCCAGCCCGTTGTAGATCACCCAGCGGTGACGATCGTCGATGGTGCGGTAGTAGACGTTGCCCTGATCGTCCTCGCCCACGCGCACGCCCTTGCGCCAGGTGAAGAAGCGCGTGCCCACCGTGGCTCCGTTCCACCAGGTGAAGACCTGCACGAAGAAATCCCGCAAGCTCATGACGGCCTCGCTCCGTTGCCGGCCTGGCCATGCTGCAGGGATGCAACACAGCCGGGCGCGCCGCGATATCCAGTCGCCGGAGAATATGCCCCGAAGCAGGGACAAAAGTCCATAGGCCGGCCGCGCGCCTGCTCCCGTCGCGACAGGCGAATCGCCATCCGCGATTCGCGCACGAGAATTCTACCATGAAGGGAACGGGAGCGGATTCTCCTGTTGCCCTGATTGCAGGCCTTAACCTTTCGTTAACCTTTTTTTGGGGAAAGCCGGCTCTCCGCCAGGAGGTTGTCCTGCGGAAACGGGGGGTTGACACGTTTCCTTTCGCCTTGTGCACAGCCTGGATCCCGCCCCTGTGCAAAGCCGGCAATGCCGCGAAATTCCGCCATTTGCGCCCGATTCGCCTCTTTTGTTGTCCGCGTCTTTTCCACAGCCGGTCGACGGTTGGCACAAGATCTTGTGGGCAATGTTGGCGTGACATACCACTTGTTGACCTTTCTCCCCGGTCCCGCTACCATGTCTCCTGTCGATGAGGGTCGCCGGTTCCGCCGGTTGCTGCTTGCGCTGGGGGTGATCCGGACGGCCAGGCACAATCCGGAATTCATGCCGCGGGGCAGGGGGAGCGGAAGGGCAAGGCCTTCCGCCAGGAGAGCCTTGCGTGCGCAATCACGGGGCATTCACACAACACTTGAGGGGCGAGGGCAGACCATGAAGATCGAGCGCCGTTTCACCAGGTCGGACGAGGATGTCTATGCGGGTGTCGAGTTCCGCCGCATGACCTGCGAGATCCGCAACCCGGACGGCTCTGTCGTCTTCCGCATGGAGGACGTGGAGATGCCGGCCCACTTCTCGCAGGTGGCGGCCGACATCATGGCGCAGAAATATTTCCGCAAGGCCGGCGTGCCGGCACGCACGAAGCGCGTGCCGGAGGCAGGGGTGCCGGCGTGGCTGTGGCGCTCGGTGCCGGACGAGGAGGCCCTCGCCGGGCTGCCCGAGGAGGCCCGCTACGGACACGAGACCTCCGCCCGCCAGCTCTTCCACCGTCTGGCCGGCACCTGGACCTACTGGGGCTGGAAAGGGGGCTATTTCGACACGGAGGAGGATGCCCGCGCCTTCTATGACGAGCTGCGCTACATGCTCGTGCACCAGATGGCCGCCCCCAACTCGCCGCAGTGGTTCAACACCGGCCTGCACTGGGCCTACGGCATCGATGGCCCCAGCCAGGGCCACTACTACGTGGACCATCGCACCGGCGAGCTGGTGAAGTCGCGGTCCGCCTACGAGCATCCGCAGCCGCACGCCTGTTTCATCCAGTCCATCCAGGACGATCTGGTGAACGAGGGCGGCATCATGGACCTGTGGGTGCGCGAAGCCCGTCTGTTCAAGTATGGCTCGGGCACCGGCACCAATTTCTCCGGCATCCGCGGCGAGGGCGAGCCGCTCTCCGGCGGCGGCAAGTCGTCGGGCCTCATGAGCTTCCTCAAGATCGGCGATCGTGCCGCCGGCGCCATCAAGTCCGGTGGCACCACGCGGCGGGCCGCCAAGATGGTGATCGTCGACATCGATCACCCGGACATCGAGGCCTTCATCGACTGGAAGGTGAAGGAGGAGCAGAAGGTGGCGGCCCTGGTGACCGGCTCGCGCATCATTCGCCGGCACCTCACGGCCATCATGAAGGCCTGTGTCAACTGCGAGGGCGAGGGTGAGGACTGCTACGATCCGAAGCGCAACCCGGCGCTGAAGCGCGCCATCCGCGCCGCCCGCCGCGACGAGGTGCCGGAGAACTACATCCGCCGCGTCATCCAGTTCGCGCGCCAGGGTTTCACCGAAATCGAGTTCGACACCTACGACACCGACTGGGACGGCGAGGCCTATCGCACCGTCTCCGGCCAGAACGCCAACAACTCGGTGCGCGTCACCGAGGCGTTCCTGCGCGCCGTGGAGGCCGATGGCGAGTGGCACCTCGTCCGCCGCACCGACGGCGAGATCGCCAGGACCGTGCGCGCGCGCGACCTGTGGGAGAAGATCGGCCAGGCCGCCTGGCATTCCGCCGATCCGGGCATCCAGTTCCACACCACCATCAACGACTGGCACACCTGCCCGGCCAGCGGCGAGATCCGCGCCTCCAACCCCTGCTCGGAATACATGTTCCTGGACGACACGGCCTGCAACCTCGCCTCGCTCAACCTGCTCGCCTTCCATGATCGCGAGACGGGCCGCTTCCGCGTGGAGGATTTCGAGCACGCCGTGCGCCTGTGGACCATCGTGCTGGAGATCTCCGTGCTCATGGCCCAGTTTCCGTCGAAGGAGATCGCCAGGCTGTCCTACGAGTTCCGCACGCTGGGCCTGGGCTTTGCCAACATCGGTGGCCTGCTCATGACCATGGGCCTGCCCTACGATTCCGACGAGGGCCGCGCCCTGTGCGGTGCCATCGCCGCGGTCATGACCGGCCGCGCCTATGCCACCTCTGCCGAGATGGCCGGCGAGCTTGGCGCCTTCCCCGGCTTTGCGAAGAACCGCGAGCCCATGCTGCGGGTGATCCGCAATCACCGCCGTGCCGCCCATGGCGAGACGGAAGGCTACGAGGGGCTCTCCGTGCCGCCGGTGCCGCTGGATCATGCCCGCTGCCCGCAGCCGGATCTTGCCGCCCGCGCCCGCAAGGTGTGGGACGAGGCCCTGGCCCTGGGCGAGGCCCATGGCTACCGCAACGCCCAGGTCTCGGTGATCGCGCCCACCGGCACCATCGGTCTGGTCATGGATTGCGACACCACCGGCATCGAGCCCGATTTCGCGCTGGTGAAGTTCAAGAAGCTGGCTGGTGGCGGCTATCTCAAGATCATCAACCGCGCCGTGCCTGCCGCCCTGCGCAAGCTGGGTTACACGGAGCAGCAGATCGAGGACATCATCACCTATGCCGTGGGCCACGGCACCCTGAAGGATGCCCCCGGTGTCAATCACGAGACGCTGCGGGCACGGGGCTTCACCGACCGCGAGATTGCCGCGGTGGAGGAAGCCCTGGGCGCCGCCTTCGATATCCGTTACGTCTTCAATCGCTTCACCCTGGGCGATGACTTCTGTCGCGACGTGCTGGGCTGCACCGATGAGCAGCTGAACGACATCGCCTTCGACCTGCTCGCCCACATGGGTTTCTCGAAGGACGAGGTGGAGGCCGCCAACATCCACGTCTGCGGCGCCATGACGCTGGAGGGGGCACCGCACTTGAAGCCGGAGCACCTGCCCGTCTTCGACTGTGCCAACCCCTGCGGTCGCATCGGCCGGCGCTATCTCTCGGTGGAAAGCCACATCCGCATGATGGCCGCCGCCCAGCCCTTCATCTCCGGCGCCATTTCCAAGACGGTGAACATGCCCAACGATGCCACCGTCGAGGATTGCCTGAAGGCCTACGAGCTTTCCTGGAAACTGGGGCTGAAGGCCAACGCCCTCTATCGCGACGGTTCCAAGCTTTCCCAGCCGCTGGTGGGCCGCGTGCTGGAGGGAAACGACGAGGAAGGGGAGACGGCCGAGGAGTTCGCCGAGGAGGTGGCGGCCACGAAGCCTGCCGTGCAGCGCACCGAGCGGGTGGTCGAGAAGGTGGTGGAAAAGGTGGTGGAGAAGGTTGTGGAGGTCCGCC
>CAZNLW010000017.1:0-6018 GCA_964574205.1 uncultured Rhizobiaceae bacterium
CGGCGGGCAGACGCCCCTGAAGCTGGCCCAGGCGCTGCAGAAGGCGGACATTCCCATTCTCGGCACTTCGCCCGATGCCATCGACCTGGCCGAGGACCGCGACCGTTTTTCGCGCCTGCTGAAGGAGCTGGGCCTTCGCCAGCCGGAGAACGGCATTGCCCGTTCCGAGGCGGAAGCGGTGAAGATCGCCGAGGCGATTGGGTATCCGGTGGTGATCCGTCCTTCCTATGTGCTTGGCGGTCGCGCCATGGAGATCGTGCGCGACCGCGGCCAGCTGGAGCGCTACATTCGCGAGGCGGTGGTGGTTTCCGGCGATTCGCCCGTGCTCATCGACAGCTATCTCGACCGCGCCACGGAGGTGGACGTGGATGTCGTGGCTGACGACGAGACCGTCTATGTGGCCGGCATCATGGAGCATATCGAGGAGGCCGGCATTCATTCCGGCGATTCGGCCTGCTCGCTGCCGCCCCATGCCCTTCCGGAGGACGTGATTCGCGAGATCGGGCGCCAGAGCGAGACACTGGCCCGGGCCTTGAAGGTGCGCGGTCTCATGAACGTGCAATATGCCATCAGGGACGGACAGGTCTTCATACTGGAGGTCAATCCGCGCGCCTCGCGCACCGTGCCGTTCGTGGCCAAGGCCACCGGCGTGCCCGTCGCCAAGGTGGCGGCCCGCGTCATGGCCGGCGAGTCGCTCGCCCGCTTCGGGCTGACACCGCGCCGGCTGGATCGTGTCAGCGTCAAGGAAGCGGTTTTCCCCTTCAATCGTTTTCCTGGCGTGGATACGCTCCTGGGGCCGGAGATGCGGTCTACCGGCGAGGTCATGGGCATCGATCGCGATTTTCCCATGGCCTATGCCAAGGCCCAGCTGGCCGCCGGGCAGAAGCTGCCGCTTTCCGGCACTGTCTTCATTTCCGTGCGCGACGCCGACAAGCCGGACATCGTGACGGTGGCCCGCCAGCTCATGGATCTGGGGTTCTCCATCATCGCCACCGGGGGCACGGCCCGCTATCTGCAACAGCATGGGGTGCCGGCAAAACGCGTGAACAAGGTGCTGGAGGGCCGCCCCCATATCGTGGATGCCATGGCCAATGGCGAGGTGCAGCTGGTCATCAACACAACCGAGGGGGCCAAGGCCCAGGAGGATTCCCGCTCCATCCGCCGCCAGGCGCTCGTCTCCGGCATTCCCTATACCACCACGGTGGCCGGGGCCCGCGCCACTGCCGCTGCCATTGCCGTGCTCAAGGAGCGGCCTCTTGAAGTGAAATCGCTTCAGGCGTATATTGCCACGCGCTGACTTGCCGGGCCGCCTGGATCCGGCAGGCGGCACAAGCCGGCAGACAACCGTCTCCCCCGCCGATCGGAAACGGTCAGCGGGGCGGATTTTTGCTGTTCAGGCTGAACGGAAATGGGGGCAAGACGCCGGCACGGCGGCCCCGGGACAAGTCATCGACGGCCGCGGACTTCCGGATGAGCCAAACAGGCGACTTCGCGGCCATGTCCCGGCAGGGAGCGAATGGTCGAGGGGTCCCCGGCGATCCGCAATGGACTCCCGGCTGCCGGCCAGGCCAGAGAGATGGACGACGGAACGACCATGGACAAGATTCCGATGACCGCAGAAGGCCATGCGGCACTGCTGGAAGAAATCAAGTATCTGAAGACGGTGGAGCGCCAGCGCATCATCAAGGCCATTGCCGAGGCGCGCGCCCATGGCGACCTGTCGGAGAATGCTGAATACCATGCCGCCAAGGAGCAGCAGGCCTTCAACGAGGCCCGCGTGGCTGAGCTGGAGGACAAGCTCTCTCGTGCCGAAGTGATCGACGTGTCCAAGCTTTCCGGCGACAGGATCCAGTTCGGCGCCACAGTGACGCTGATCGACGAGGACACCGAGAAGGAGGTGACCTACCAGATCGTGGGCGATCTGGAGGCCGATGTTTCCAAGGGCAAGATCTCCATCTCCTCTCCCATTGCCCGCGCCCTCATCGGCAAGGAAGTGGGCGATGTCGTGGAGGTGAACACGCCCGGTGGTGGCAAGTCCTACGAGATCGTCAAGGTCGAATACAAGTAAGGCCTTGATGAGGGCGATTCGCCGGTACACATGCCGGCAGGGAAAGAACCGTTCGGGCCGGGCTGCCGATGGCGCAGTCCGGCCCTTTCTCCTTGTGGGGGGCGAGGACCCGGGGCAGGAACACGATCATTGATCGGAACCGAAGGGGGAAGCCGGCCATGACGGCAGAGACGGCAGGCATCGGCAGCATGCACACATCCGCGCCGCTGGTGGCAGGGGTGCTCTCCACGCTTCCGTTGCCGCCCCATGCCGGCCTGCGCATCGGCCTCTTTGGCGGCTCCTTCAACCCGCCGCATGAAGGCCATCGGGCCGTGGCCGAGGTGGCGCTGAAACGCTTGCGGCTCGATGCCGTCTGGTGGCTGGTGGCCGTGCGCAACCCGCTGAAGGACCCCGCGGATGTGGCCGATCTCGAGGCCCGTCTCGCCCGCACGCGGGCGCTGGCCCGCCATCCCCGCTTTCATGTTCTGCCCCTGGAAGCCTGGACGGGCACCCTCTACACCGTGGACCTGCTGACCCGCCTCGCCCCCGTGCTGTCCTGCGGCCATTTCGTGTGGATCATGGGCACGGATTCCTTTGCCACCTTGCATCGCTGGAAGGACTGGCAGGCCTTCATGTGCATGCTCCCCGTGGCGGTCGTCTCCCGCCCCGGTTCCGTCTTGTCTGCCCTGTCAGGCCGCGCGGCCCGCACCTTCAGGGCTTTCCGCGTGCCGTCACACCTGGTGGCCCGCCTCCCTCTCATGATGCCGCCGGCGTGGGGCCATCTGGAGATGCCACGCCATGCCGTCAGCTCCACCTGCCTCCGGCATCCGGAAGCCTGTTCACGCTGATCCAGATTCCGCTTGCAGCGCCCCCGGCCGCTGGGTCATAATTCCCGGGATCCTGCCTTCCGTCTCGTGGGGCGGGATGCGACGAGGCGCCCATCCGGTGAACATGATCTGAACGTCATCGGATGATGAACACAAGGGAACGGATCAGCTGTTTGCCAAGATGAACACGCAAGCACAGGCTGCCGCCATGGCCCGGGTGGCCGATGCAGGCAGCAACGAGACCGGCAAGACCGGTGACAGTCGGGCACTCATGCAGGTCATCCTGAACAGTCTCGAGGATTCCAAGGCAGAGGATATCGTCACCATTCCCCTGGAGCCCGGTGCGGCCCTGGCCGATGCCATGGTCATTGCCTCCGGCCGTTCTTCCCGGCACGTGGCAGCCATTGCCGACCGTCTGCTGGACGACATGCGCAAGGCGGGCTTTCGCCGCTTTTCGGTGGAAGGGCTGGAGAATGCCGACTGGGTGCTGGTGGATGCTGGTGACGTGATCATTCACATCTTCCGTCCCGAGGTGCGCGAGTTCTACAATCTCGAAAAGCTGTGGTCGCCTCATGCCCCGCGCGAGAAAGCCTGAGGTTCTGTCAGGTGCGCGCATGAAGAAGGCATGCAGGAAGGCGTGACGTCCGGGCAGCAGGGAGGAAAGGACAAGCGTGGCGCGCCTGGTTCTGGCCGCGGTCGGCCGCATGCGGACCGATCCGCTGCAATCCCTTGTTGACGATTATCTCGTCCGCGCCCGCCCCCTGCTGAGGCGGCTGGGCTATGTGGGGGTGGAACAGCGCGAGATCCCCGAATCGCGCAAGGCCACCGTCGCCCAGCGCAGGGAGGAGGAAGCGGAAGGCCTTCTGCGCGTCATTGGCCGGGAGGCGACGCTTGTGCTGCTGGACGAGCGCGGCGAAATGCTCGCTTCCCGCCAGTTTGTCGATCTCCTCCGCCGTCATGGCCGCCAGGGGCACAAGACCGTGGCCCTTGTCATTGGCGGGCCGGATGGCCTTGCGCCCACCCTGAAGGAGAAGGCCGACGCCACCATTGCCTTCGGACGCATGACCTGGCCGCACAGGCTCGTGCGTCTCATGCTGGCCGAGCAGATCTACCGCGCCGGCGCCATTGCCGCCGGCCATCCCTATCACCGCGAGTGAACACGCTATCATCCAGCCCGCCTTGGCATGCGCGAGAATGCGCCATGGCGGGGCGAGGCACATTGCCGCCCTTTCATGGGCCATTCATTGACTGGCAATGGCCATGGGCCTATAAGCCCGGGCCAAGACGAGGCGGCACACTCCGCGTGCTGCCCGGAAAGGTGCATGGCAGGCCTTTCCGAACCCGCCGTCCACTCCCGGGCGCGGGAAAGGGAAGGATGCCTGCGCCTGCGTGACATTTGCCAGAACGACGGGAACCGCGGCGTTCCGGAAATTCTCGAGGAGTTGCAGGCATGAAGAGGACCTATCAGCCCAGCCGTCTCGTGCGCAAGCGCCGTCATGGTTTTCGCGCGCGCATGGCCACTCGTGGCGGTCGCAAGGTGATCAAGCGTCGCCGCGCCAAGGGGCGTCATCGTCTCACGGCGTGAGGGGCGTTGCCGGCCACCGCTTCCTCCCGGCTGACCGGAACGTGCAGGCAGGACACACCATCCTGCCGTGCCGGACGGAAGCAGAAAGGAAAGGCAGGGATCCATGGCCGGCATGCCGCAGCGCCTGAAGCGGCGCGAGGAGTTCCTGGCCGTGGCCCGTGGCGTGTTTCGGGCCATGCCGGCCGTGGTGGTGCAGATGCGTGAGCGCGGCGATGCCGGGCCGCCGCGTGTGGGGTTCACGGCCACCCGCCGCATCGGCAAGGCAGTGGTGCGCAATCGTGCCCGCCGCCGTCTGAAGGAGATCGTCCGCCAGCTGCCGGACGGAGTGCTCAAGGCAGGACGGGACTATGTCTTCATCGCCCGCGAAGAGACGGCCACCTGTCCCCATGCGGAGCTGCGGCGGCAGGTGATGCGGGCGCTGGCGAAGCTCAATGCCGGCGAGGGCCGGCCTTCCACCGTGCGCAATCGAAGGCGTCGGTGACAGTCCCCGGGCGTGCAAAGGGATCGATCCGCCATGCAGGGCGAACAGAAGAATTTCATCATCGCCATCGTCCTTTCCATCCTCATCATCATCGGCTGGCAGATCTTCTATGTGCAGCCGCAGATGGAGAAACAGCAGGCCGCTCTGGAGGCTGCGCAGAAGCAGACGGCCGGCCAGCAGGCGCCAGGCGAGGCCGGGATGCCGGCGGCACCGGGAGGTGATGGCGGATCCGTGACGGCCCCGGGCCCTCGGACCGGCGGCGGCACGGCACCCGGTATCGTGCCCGGCACGGGCGCCTTGCGTCCGCGTGAGCTGGTGGTGGCGGAATCGCCGCGCGTGAAGATCGACACGCCCTCCCTCATCGGTTCCATCAACCTCAGAGGCGGTCGCCTGGATGATCTGAAGCTTCGCAAGTATCGCGAAACGGTGGAGCCCGACAGCCCCATCATCACCCTGCTCAATCCTGTCGGGACACGGGATGCCTATTTTGCCGAGACGGGCTGGGCCCCCGCCGCCGGCAGCGGTGTGAGCGTGCCGGGGCCAAAGACCATCTGGAAGGCGCCGCAAGGGGCCGTGCTCCGGGTGGGGCAGCCTGTCACCCTGGAATGGGACAACGGCGAAGGCCTCATCTTTCGTCGCACGTTCTCGGTGGACGAGAACTACATGTTCACCGTCACCCAGACGGTGGAGAATCGCGGCGACAAGCCCGTGGTGCTCCATCCTTATGCGCGCGTGCAGCGCCATGGCGTGCCGCCCACACGGGGCTTCTTCGTGTTGCATGAGGGGCTCATTGGCGTGCTGGAGGGCGAGCTCTACGAGCTCACCTACAAGGAGCTCATGGAGCCGGGCACCAAGCCCGTGGAAGCCACTTCCAGCGGTGGCTGGCTCGGCATCACGGACAAGTACTGGGCCGTCACCGTCATCCCCTTCGATCAGAAGGAGAAGATCCGCGGCCGCTTTTTCCATCAGAAGGCAGGCGGGCGTGACATCTTCCAGGCCGACTGGCTGGGGCTGGACGGTGTGACCGTCGCGCCTGGCGCCAGGGTCGAACACAAGGTGCTCGCATTCGCCGGCGCCA
>CAZNLW010000017.1:6028-22615 GCA_964574205.1 uncultured Rhizobiaceae bacterium
GATCTGCTCATCGACTGGGGCTGGTTCTACTTCATCACCCGCCCCATGTTCTGGTTGCTGCACACGCTCCAGCAATGGCTGGGCAACTATGGCCTCGCCATCCTCGTGGCCACGGTCCTGATCAGGCTGCTGCTCTTCCCGCTGTCCAACAAGTCCTACGCCTCCATGGCGGAAATGAAGAAGCTGCAGCCGGAGCTGGAGCGCATCCGCGAGCTCTACAAGGATGACAGGCTCAAGCAGCAGCAGGCGATGATGGAACTGTACCGCAAGCACAAGGTCTCGCCGCTGGCGGGCTGTCTGCCCATGCTGGTGCAGATTCCCATCTTCTTTGCCCTCTACAAGGTGCTGTTCGTCACCATCGACATGCGCCATGCGCCCTTTGTGGGCTGGATCAGGGACCTTTCGGCACCTGATCCCACCTCCATCTTCAATCTCTTCGGTCTCATTCCCTGGGATCCGCCCCTGTTCCTTCAGATCGGCGTGCTGCCCCTGCTCATGGGGCTCACCATGTGGGTGCAGATGAAGCTCAACCCGCCGCCACCGGATCCTGTGCAGGCCAGGCTGTTCGATTTCATGCCCATCATCTTCACTTTCATGCTGGCCACCTTTCCGGCCGGACTGGTGCTTTACTGGGCATGGAACAACTTCCTGTCCATCATCCAGCAGGCCTATATCATGAAGAAACATGGTGCGGAGATCCATCTGTGGGAGAATCTGAGAAACAGCCTGCCCTTCCTGAAACGCAGGGCGGAGAGCCGGAAGGGCTGATCGCTGCGGCGAAGGAACGGGGCGCGGGGAAAAAGGCTCCGTCCGCCCCCTCCATCGTGCCGCTGGCGCATCTGGACGAAGCGGCCAAGGCAGAGCTTCTGCAGGCCGGACGCCGCCTGTTTGGTCGCCCGCCGGAATTCCTGCGAGGCGTGGTCGACATGGCCCTGCTGCCTGAACCGCATGATGTGGAGATCGCCTTTGCCGGCCGTTCCAATGTGGGCAAGTCCTCGCTCATCAACGCGCTCTTCGGCCGCCGGGATGTGGCCCGCACGTCCAACACGCCGGGCCGCACCCGCGAGCTCAACTACTTTCGCCTGGCAGACGGCCGCATGGCGCTGGTGGACATGCCCGGCTACGGCTATGCCCGGGCGCCCCGATCCCTGGTGAAGAAGTGGCAGCAGCTGGTGCGCGACTTTCTCCGCGGCCGTGTGCCGCTCCGGCGTGTCTTTGTGCTCGTCGATGCCCGCCATGGTCTCAAGTCCCACGACATCGAGGCCATGGATCTGCTGGACGAATCGGCCGTGAACTACCAGATCGTCATTACCAAGGCCGACAAGGCGAAGAAGACCCATCTGGACAGGCTGGTGCGGGAGATTGCCCGCAGAGTGGAGCGGCGTCCGGCGGCCCATCCTGCCATTCACGTCACGTCCGCCCGCAAGGGGCAGGGTATCGAAGTGCTGCGTGCCGAGATCGCGGCCCTTCTGGAAGAGGGCCGTGGGCAGTAAAGGTGATGCAACCTTCTGGGGCCTGGACGGGCATGCGTTGCAGATGTGCATTCTCTTTTCGGAAACCCTGCAGCCGCCGGGGCCTTGAAAGAATTGCCATCCCGGGCGACGGAATCCCGAACGCTGCCACGTTTGCCTGTCATTGAGGAAAGGGGTGCAGTCAGCCAGGCGTTGGGCCATCGGAGGCTTCCATTCAGGCCGGATGCCGACGGGGTTCTGTCCGCCGGAAAGGCTGCCGGATGGCAGAAGCCACAGGCGCATTGCCGCTTTTTCATTTCAAGCGGTCGCCAGCAGAGGTAAATTCGGAAGCCATGAACAGGCTGCCGGGAAAGGATGAGCTGCAGGCCGCCACCCGCACGGCGGCCCCGGAGGCGACAGACGCGCTGGGCAGGTCCGCGTCGCGGCGCCGTCGGGGCATGCGCATGCTCAGGGGGGTGGTGGCCCTGCTGCTGCTGGTTGCGGCCGTGGTGGGCTGGCGCTGGATGATGGGCACCGCGCCCACCCACACGCCACGCCCGCCGGCCGAGCGGGCAGAACCGGTGCACGTGACCACCGTGCGTCTGACAAGCGCGCGCCCGCAGTGGAAGGTTTTTGGCCGCGCCGTGGCCCGCCAGCGTGTCAGCATTCGCCCGGCGGTTGCCGGCACTGTGGTGGCCATGGCCGAAGGCCTGAGGGATGGCGCCCGGGTCGAGGCCGGCCAGGAACTCCTGCGCATCGATGACACGGCGGCCCGGGCCGCCCTCAACGAGGCCGAGGCCAGCCTGAAGGAGGCCGAGGCCCGCCGCAGGGAGCTCGCCGCCCAGCTGGAACTGGAGCGCACGGCCCTTGCGGCGGCGAGGGAGGAGTTGCGTCTGGCCGAGGCGGACCTGGATCGCGGCGAACGGCTTTTCCGCCGCGGCACCCTTTCAGCCCAGGCGCTGGACCAGCGCCGCCAGATCGTCATCCAGAAGCGCCTGGCCGTGGCCCAGCGCCGCGCCAACGTGGCCGCCACGGAAGCCCGCCTGACGCAGCAGGCAGCGGCCATAGAGCGCCTGCGCTGGGCGCGCGAGAAGGCGCGCAGGACGTTGGCCGATACCTTCATTGTCGCTCCCGTGAGCGGGCGCCTGACCGATGTGGCAGTCGAGAGCGGACAGTTTGTCTCCACTGCCGATCGCCTCTTCACCATCATAGCCGATGGCCCGCGCGAGGTGTCCCTGGCGCTTTCGGAGCGTCGCTACGGCGCCCTGAAGAGAGCCGGCGAGCCGCTGGAAGGGCGGCCGGTCACTGTGCGCTGGTCCACGTCCACGGGCGAGGTGGCTGTGCCGGCGCGCATCGTGCGGGTGGTGCCGGCCGTGGCGGAAGGCAAGGGGGTGGTCACACTGCATGCGGTGCTCGAGGATGCGGAAAGGGCCGCCTGGCTGCCTGATGGGGCCTTCGTGGAGGTGCGCCTGTCCGGGCCCGAGGCTCGCCGTGTGGCTGTGGTGCCGGAGACGGCGGTCTATGACAATGCCCGTGTCCTTGTTGTCCGCGACGGGCGTCTGCAGTCGGTGGACATCGAGGTGCTGGGCCACCTGCCCGGCCATGTCATCGTGCGCGGTCTGCAGGGCGGAGAGATGCTCGTGACCACCCGCATTGCCGAACCCGTGCCGGGCCGCAAGGTGAAAGTTCTCGGAAACGGGGAACGCAAGTCATGACGCCGGCGCCGGAACGCCCGCTGTCGCCTCTGGCCGCCCTGGTGCGTTTCTTCGTCCACCATGCCACGGCCGCGAACCTGCTGCTTGTGCTGCTGGTCATGGCCGGGCTTCTCGCGCTCAACCGCATCAATACCCAATTCTTTCCGGACATTGACATCCCCCGCATTTCCGTTCGGGTGAACTGGGCCGGTGCCACACCGGCGGACATGGAACGCACGGTGATCCGCAACCTGGAACCGGTGTTGCGCACACTGGACGGCCTTGAGGATTTCTGGGGCGTGGCGCGGGAAGGCTATGCCTACATTTCCCTGCGTTTTCGCCAGGGCACGGACATGCGCCGCGCGCTGGAGGACGTGCGCAAGGCCGTGGATTCGGTCACCACCCTGCCGGAGGAGGCCGACGAACCGGTCATCCAGCAGGTCACGCGCTACGAGATCGTCGGCAAGGTTCTCGTCACGGGTCCCTATGACGAGGCCACCCTGCGTGATCATGCCCGGCGGCTGCGTGATGCCTTCCTGGAAGCCGGCATCGAGCGGGTGACGCTGGCCGGGGCCCGCCGGCCAGAAGTGGTGGTGGAGATCCCCGAACGCGAGCTGGTGCGCCTGGACAGGGATGTCGGGGCCGTGGCCGAGGTGGTGAAGCGCGAGACCGCCGACGTGCCGGCTGGCGAGATCACGGGCGGGTTGGATCGCACGGTGCACGGCAGCGCCCGCCCGCGCACGCCGGAGGGATTGGCCGGCATCGTGCTGAAGGCGTCGCCGGCGGGCGGGCAGGTGCGCATCGGCGATGTGGCCACCGTGCGCAACGGTTTCGACCCGGACGCCGAACGGGGCTATGCCGGCGGCCGACCGGCGGTGCAGGTGATCGTCTGGCGCACGCCCTCGGCCGATACCCTGAAGACGGCCGCGCGAATGCTGCAGACGCTGGAAAAGGTGCGTGCCAGCCTGCCGCCGGATGTGGAGATCACGGTCTTCGACCTGCGTTCCCGGCATGTGAAGGCGCGCATCTGGATGCTGCTGGAAAACGGCATCCAGGGGCTGGTGCTGGTGCTCGTGGTGCTCTTTCTCTTTCTCAATGGGCGCATCGCCTTCTGGGTGGCTGCGGGCATTCCCGTCTCGCTGATGGCAGCGCTGGCGGTGATGTGGCTGACGGGCCAGACCATCAACATGGTCTCCCTCTTCGCCCTCATCCTGACCCTGGGAATCATCGTGGATGATGCCATCGTCGTGGGTGAGCACACGGCCACCCTGCGCGAGCGCGGCCTGCCCCCGGCCCTGGCCGCGGAGCAGGGGGCGCTGCGCATGCTCTCGCCGGTCATGGCGGCCTCGCTTACCACCATTGCCGCCTTTCTGCCGCTGTTCTTCTTCCAGGGGCGGATCGGGGCCATCATCATTGCCCTGCCGCTGGTGGTGATCTCGGTGTTGCTGGCCTCCCTGATCGAATGCTTCCTCATTCTGCCGGCCCATCTGCGCCATGCCCTGCGTCACGAGCGCTCGCCATCGCGTTTTCGCCGGCGGTTCGACGCCGCCTTTGCCGCCTTTCGCGACGGCCCCTTTCGGCGGGCGGTGACAGTGGCCTACGATTGGCGCTATGCCACCTGGGCCTTCATGATCCTGCTGCTGGTGCTCTCGGTGGCACTGGCCGCTTCGGGCCGCATTCGCTTCAACTTCTTTCCGGCACCGGAGGCGGAGTTTGTTCAGGCCCGCATCATCATGGCCGCGGGCACGCCGGAGAGAAGGACGCTGGCCGCCATCGAGCAGGTGGAACAGGCCCTGCGCCGGGTCGAGAAAGAGCTGGGAAAGGGCGAGAAACTCGTCGAGGTCACCTTCGCCCGTGTGGGCAAGATGGGCTATTCGCGGGGCGCGCACCTGGCCCAGCTGGATGTGCAGCTTGCCAGTTCTGAGGAACGCAGCGTGCGCACCCGCCAGTTGCTGCGGGCCTGGCGCCAGGCCCTGCCGGCCATTCCCGGCGTGGAGCGCATCAGTTTCGGTCGCCGTCATGCGGCCTCCGCCCCCAGCGATCTCGAGATCGAGCTGAAGGGCGAGGATCCCTATGTGCTCAAGCAGGCGGCCGGCGAGATCGCCGCTCTGCTCAAGCGCATTCCCGGTGTGCAGTCCGTATCCGACGATCTGCCCTGGGGGCGGCCGGATGTGCGCATCACCATCACGCCTCGCGGCCGTGCGCTGGGATTTGACGAGGCCACGGTGGCACGCCAGGTGCGCGCAGCCCTGCGCGGCGCAGTGGCGCGCACCTTTGCCCGCAATCTGGAGGAATGGGCCTTGCGCGTGAAACGCGCCGAGGCCATTTCCAGTCTCGCCGGGCTGCAGGATCTCTACGTGCGCTCGTCCACCGGTGTCTGGCTGCCGCTGGCCGATATCGCCGAGTTGAAGGAGGTGCCGGGCTTCTCCGTCATCTACAGACGTGACGGCCACGCCACCATGAGCGTGAATGCCGATATCGATACCGAGGCCACCTCCATTACCGAGGTCACGAAGGCCCTGCATGCTGGCGGGCTGGATACCATCACTGCAAGATACGGCATCCGCGCCGACATTGCCGGCGGCGCCGAGGAACAGCGTCGCAACCTGGGGGATCTGCGCACGGGCACATGGGTGGCCCTGCTGCTCATCTATCTCATTCTGGCCTGGATATTCGGCAGCTACACCCGGCCGCTGGTGATCATGACCGTGATTCCCTTCGGGGCCATAGGGGCCATTCTCGGCCACTGGGTTCTGGGCTATGCGCTTACCATCCTCAGCCTCATCGGCCTGCTGGGGCTTTCCGGCATCATCATCAACGATTCCATCATTCTCGTTTCACGGGCGGCCGAGCGCATGAACGAGGGCGAAGACGTGCGCACCGCCACCATCAATGCCGCACGCGACCGCCTGCGTGCGGTGGTGCTTACCTCGCTCACCACCGTGGGCGGTCTCACCCCTCTCATGTTCGAGAAATCCTTGCAGGCGCAGTTCCTGCTGCCCATGGCCATCACCATCGTCTTTGGTCTGGCGGTGGCCACTTTCGTAGTGCTCTTTCTCGTGCCGGCCACGCTGGGCATTCTGGGAGACCTGCAGCACATCCTGCGCCGATGGTTCTGGCGGCGTCGGGCTCTCCCTGCAGAATGAGAGAGGCAAAGGGAATGCCTGGCCTGCGCGCGAAACACGGGCGGATCAGGCGCGCGCAGCCGGGTGAGTCTCGCCGGTTTCTGTTTCCAGCAGCCGCCGCGGCCAGGCGACGCGCACGATGGCCCCGTGCTCCGGCGCCGGCCGGTTGGCCAGGCCCAGCTGCGCGCCGGTGCGCTCAAGCAGCGTCTTGGCGATGAAGAAGCCGAGCCCCATCCCTGGCGAGGGTTCGCCGCTGCTGTCCTCACCTCCATCGGTGGAATAGTAGCTGCCACGGGTGGTCACGAAAGGCTCGCCCAGCCGGTCCATCACCTCTTCGGAAAAGCCCTGTCCATCGTCCATGATGGTCACCGCGATCTCCTCTTCGTCCCATTCCGCGGTGATCACCACTTCCCGTTCGGCGAAGTCGCAGGCATTTTCGATGATGTTGCCAAGGCCGTAGAGGATGCCCGGGTTGCGTGGCAGCACCGGTTCCGGCAGGGGCTCGCCCGAGGCATCCGTGCCGGCCCGCACCTGTAGCCGGACGTCCAGATCCGGCCCGCGCACCGGCTCGATGAGCTGTTCCAGCATGACCGTGAGCTTCACCCGCGCCAGCATGGCGTCACCCGCCCGGCGATGGTCGGCCAGCCGGGCCAGGATGTCTCGGCAGCGCTCTGCCTGCGAGATGATGAGGTCCAGATCCTCGCAGAAACCCCTGGCCAGCGTGATGGCCCCGGCGTCATTCGGTTGTGCCGACCTGTCGGAAGGGGAGTCGGCTGTCTCCTTCGGACACTCGCGCCGCATTTCCTTGGCCACCAGGGCGATGGTTGCCAGCGGCGTGCCCAGCTCGTGCGCGGCGGCGGCGGCCAGGCCATCCAGGGCATAGAGCTGCTGCTGGCGAGCCAGGGCCAGTTCGGCGGCGTTCAGGGCCTCGGCCATCTCCCAGGATTCGCAGGCGATGCGATGGGCATAGAAGGCCGTGAAGGCCAGGCCCGAAACCAGCGCTCCCCATACCCCCAGCACATAGAGCTGTGGCAGACTGAAACGCTCGCCCGGCCACCAGGGCAGGGGATGATGAAAGAAGGCCAGCAGGGTGATCAGCACCAGCGCCAGCCCACCCAGCATGAGCGTGCGCCGCGAGGAAAGCGTGGTGGCCGCGATTGTCACCGGCGCCAGGAAGAGGATGGCAAAGGGGTTCTGAAGCCCTCCGGTGAGAAACAGCAGAAGGGCCAGCTGCACGATGTCCAGCGCCAGCAGCAGGGCCGCATGCGTTTCCGAAAGCCGCGTGCCGGTCCGCCAGCGCAAGGTGAGAAAGATGTTCAGCCAGGCCGTGAGGGCAATGACCAGAACGGCCGGCCAGAAGGGCATCTCGAAGCCCAGCCCGAAGGTCACGAACAGCACCGCGGCCAGCTGCCCCAGCACAGCCAGCCAGCGCAGGCGCACCAGCGTCTGCAGTCGCACGCTGCGTCCGGCAGCTGTCTTTCGCCCGAGAATGCGGCCTGTGGGCTGCTGCATGACCATCGTTGTGCCGGTTTCCCTCATGTGGTCGCAGACCCTTTCCAGGACCGGAGAGGACGCGGACGCATTGCCTGCGACCTTTTCGCCAGATGAAAGCCCCGGTTTGCCCGAGATCAAGGCAGGCGTTTGCTGTATGGTTCTAGACACGGGAAGGGATCCCGGGCAAACCGGCCGCTGATGAACGGAACACCGCCCGCGGCTGCGGTCTTTCAGTATAGCGGGTTGAAGACCATGGCGAAACGCGCTTCGCAGAAATCTGCCCTGCCGCTTGTGGCTGCCGTGCTGGCCGCGGTGGTGGCCACCATCGGCCTTCTCTTCTGGCTGTCGGACCGGGCCCGACAGGCTGGGGATGATCGCCCGCTCATTGGCGGCAGCTTCGAGCTTGTGGACCAGAATGGCCGCAGATTCACGGATAAGGATCTGCGCGGCCGGTTCTCGCTGATCTATTTCGGCTATACCTTTTGCCCGGATGTCTGCCCCACCGAGTTGCAGACCATGAGCGAGGCCCTGGAACGCCTGGGCCCCCTGGCCAGGAAGATCCGCCCGGTCATGATCTCCGTGGATCCGGAGCGTGACACGCCGGAGGTGATGAGGGAGTATCTGAGCAACTTCTATCCTGGCTTCGTGGGCCTCACGGGAACCCCGGAACAGGTCAGGCAGGCGGCCGAAGCCTTCCGTGTCTTCTATCGCAAGGTCAAGGGGGTGGAAGGCGGCGCTGGTGACGAATATCTCATGGATCACTCCTCCATCGTTTATCTGATGGATCCGGAAGGCCGCTATCTCACACACTTCGCCTATGGCATGCCGCCGGACCGCATGGCCGAGGGCATTCGCAAGGCCATCGCCCGCTATGAATCCGGCAATTCGTGAATCACCTGCCGTGTGATCAGGCTTTCAGGCGCGGTTTCCTGTCGAGGAGCCGGGCGAGCTGGGCCAGGCGCTTTTCCACCGCCTCGCCGGCCAGATCGGCCAGGTCTCCTTTCAGCGCGAGGGTCAGCTTGTTCTCGCCGATCCTGAGCGACACCTCGGGCAGCGTGCCGGGGACTGCTGCCGAAAGGGAGAAGGCGAGCCGGAACAATGCGGCCAGCACGCGCGCGCGGCGAATGGCCTTGTCGTCCACCAGGGCGGCGATTTCCGCCGGCGGCGTGGCCGAGGGGCCCTGATAGCGAAACAGCACGGTCAGCGCCAGGAAGGCCCGGGAATAGTGGTCCACACCCGTGAAGTTGGCCTGGCTGACGATGGTGAAGGCCCGCGAGCCGCGATAGTCCGGGTGCGCCCGCCAGCCGATGTCGGCCAGCATGCAGGCGGCATAGCGCAGACGGCTCCAGCGCCGCGTGCACTCCATGACCCCCTGTTGACACAGCTGATCGGAGAAGGCGCACAGTTCCAGCGCATGCCTCGATGCCCGCGAGTAGCGCCGGGCGAAGTCCCAGCAGGCGGAAAGGAGCGGATCGGCCTTCTGCTTGTGTGCCGGCAGCCGCGAGAACAGCACACCCTCGCGCACGCCGAAGATGGAGAAGGTCACGGCCCGCGCCCCCGAGAGCATGAGCAACCGGTTGAGCACCAGCGCCGCCAGCGGCATGGTGGCCGCCCGGCTAGCCGAAACATCTGCCAGTGCCACGATGTCTTCCGGCTGCATTTGGGCGACCTGTTCGGTTAGCCGCAGGGCTTCATGCCGCGGAATGGTGTAATGCTGGATCACCGTCAGCGGGTAGCCCGTCTGCAGCATGTGAATGCGCGCAATGTTGCGCCAGGCGCCACCCACGGCATAGAGGATGCGCGCTTCCAGTTTCTTCAGCACCGGCGCTTCCTTCAGATGCGTCTCGATGATCTCGGCCGCCGCCGTGAAATCGCCATGGGTGAGATCGGCCAGCCGCAACGGCCCCAGCGGGAGGGTGAGACCCTTTCTCGGCGCCCCCTCCTTTACGCGCACGAGTTCCAGCGAGCCGCCGCCGAGATCGCCGACCACACCATCGGCATCCGGAATGCCGGCCAGAACACCCAAGGCAGCGTAATGGGCCTCTTCCGGCCCTGTGAGCACGGAAACGGGTGCACCCAGGGCCCCCACTGCCTCCTTGAGGAAGTCCGCCCCATTGGCGGCCTCACGCACCGCGGCTGTGGCAAAGGCGAAAGTCTCGCACACCTCCAGCTGCCGGCAGATGCGACGAAATCGCCGCAGGGCGCGGATCGCCCGATCCACCCCCTCGGCCGAAAGCTCGCCGGTGGTAGCCACGCCACGCCCCAGCCCGGCCAGCACCTTTTCGTTGAATACCGGGGCCGCCGCCCGTTTCAGGGCGTCATAGACGACAAGTCGCACTGAATTGGAACCGATGTCCACCACCGCCACGGGGCGCAGGTCCCCGGGCTTGTCGCGGCGGATGCCGTCGATGACGAAATCGGAGAGTCGCGGCGGTTTCATGCAGGCCGATCCTTGCTGTCGATGGGCATGGCAGCGGCGGAGGCGCCTCCGTCCGGTCGCGCTGGTGGCGAGTGGTAGAGCGCCTCGCCTCGCCCCGAAAGGGAAGGATTGTCCATGAAATACTGATGCGCGATGAAGGGGGGCTCTCCCGGGCGGGGCACGATGCGGCAGGTGGCGCCATCGGGCATCATGCGCCAGCTCTGCATGTTGTCCTTGAGATTGGCCACCATGATCTGCTCCAGCACCTGCGCATGCACCGTGGGGTTCTCCAGTGGCACCAGGGTCTCCACCCGCCGCTCCAGGTTGCGGGGCATGAGATCGGCCGAAGAAATGTATACCTTGGCCTCTGGATGCGGCAGGTCATGTCCGGCACCGAAGGCATAGATGCGCGAGTGTTCCAGGAAGCGGCCGATGATGCTTTTCACCCGGATGTTTTCCGACAGGCCCGGCACGCCGGGCCGCAGGCAGCAGATGCCGCGCACGACCATGTCGATCCGCACGCCCGCCTGCGAGGCGCGATAGAGCGCATCGATCATGTCCGGATCCACGACCGCGTTGCACTTGATCCAGATCCGGGCCGGCCGTCCGGCCCGGGCATGGCCGATCTCCTCCTCGATGTGGGTCAGCAGGCGGTCCTTGAGATTGATGGGCGAGATGGCCAGCTTCTCCAGATTTTCCGGCGGCACATAGCCGGAGACGAAGTTGAACAGCCGCGCCGCATCGCGCCCCAGGGCAGGGTCGCAGGTGAAGAAGGAGAGATCGGTGTAGATGCGGGCGGTCACGGGATGATAGTTGCCGGTGCCGAAGTGCACATAGGTGCGCAAGGCCCCGTCCTCCCGCCGCACCACCATGGAGACCTTGGCGTGGGTCTTGAGCTCGAGAAAGCCGAAGACCACCTGGGCCCCGGCTCGCTCCAGGTTGCGGGCCCACTGGATGTTGGCCTCCTCGTCGAAGCGGGCTTTCAGCTCGACCAGTGCCAGCACCGACTTGCCGGCCTCTGCCGCGCGCGTCAGCGCGGCCACGATGGGCGAATTGGCAGAGGTGCGATAGAGGGTCTGCTTGATGGCCACGACATTCGGATCCTCGGCGGCCTGACTGATGAAGTCCACCACCACGTCGAAGCTCTCGTAAGGATGGTGGACGATGATGTCCTTGCGCGCAATGGCGGCAAAGATGTCGCCGCCATGTTCGCGGATGCGCTCCGGATAGCGCGGCGTATAGGGCGGAAACAGAAGATCCGGCCGATCTTCCACGATCAGCTGGGCAGTGTCCGCATAACCCACGACACCCTGGCAGATGACCACGCTCTCGGGGGGCACGTCCAGCTGCTGCGCCATGAAGGTGCGCAGGGATTCGGGCGCACGGGCATCCACTTCCAGCCGGATCACGCGCCCGCGGCGGCGGCGCTTGATGGCGTATTCGAACACGCGCATCAGGTCCTCCGCCTCCTCCTCGATCTCCAGGTCGGAATCGCGGATGATACGGAAGGCGCCCTGCCCGATCACCTCGTAGGAAGGGAACAGGCGCCGGATGTAGAGGCTCAGCATGTCCTCCAGCGCGATGAAGCGGATGAGGCCGGAATCCTTTGCATCCGGCAGCCGGATGAAGCGGTCCAGCTGGTGGGGAATGGGCAGCAGGGCGTTCATCGCCCGATCGTCCGAGAGCCGCTTCAGCTGGATGGCGATGACGAAGCCGCGGTTGGGGATGAAGGGAAAGGGATGGGCCGGATCGATGGCAATGGGCGTGACCACGGGCAGGATGGTTTCCAGGAACAGCCGGTCGAGATACGCACGATCCTGGGCAAGCAGTTCGCCAGGCTTGAGAATGTGTATGCCCTCGGCCGCCAGCGCTGCCACCAGCTCCGCCCAGCGCTCGTCCTGCAGGGCCATGAGACGGCTGGCATACTCGATCACCCGCTTCAGCTGCTCCGCCGGGGTGAGACCGTCCTGCGAGCGTCTGCTGATGCCGGCGCGCACCTGGCTGTAGAGGCCGGCCACGCGCACCATGAAGAACTCGTCCAGATTGTTGCCGGAGATGGAGAGGAAGCGCAACCGCTCAAGCAAGGGATGGCGGTCGTTGCGGGCCTCTTCCAGAACCCGCATGTTGAATCCCAGCCAGGAGAGCTCCCGGTTGACGAAGCGGCAGGGGGAATGCTGATCCGGTGCCGTGTCGTCACAGGCCAGGGGCGGCGTGCATGTGCGCTCGCCCTCTGGGGGCAGATGCCAGCTGCCCTGCATGTGTCCAGCCTCTGCCACCTGTGCCGGAGCATCCGTCTTGCCGGCGGCGATCCGATCGGTGTCCGAGTCCCGTGCCTTTTTGCGCGCCGCCAACGTTCGGTTACCCGTTTTCGTGTTTTCTGCGCGTGATGGTGTATCCATGCAGGCCCCTCCTCAGGGTCATGGTAACGCAAAAGGTGGATCGACAAAACGTCCGGGCCCGCGTTCTGGTGAACGCGGGCTTGCCGGCACGGGATCCGTCAGGAGCAGAAGTGACCCTGCCCGGGGCCTGTCGGATGGGCGATCAGAGACCGTCCGTTGCCGTGGCCATATCGGCCGTATCGGCCGTGGTTGTATCCATGGTTGTTGGCTGGGCCGGCACCGTTACACGCAGGGCTCTGCGCACCTTGTTCAGGGCCTTGCGGAGCAGCTTGTCGCGGCCATAGACGTCTTCATAGTAGTGAATGCGCCCCTGATCATCCGGCCAGGCCGTGAAATAGACCAGGTGCACGGGAATCTTGCGGGGCAGCATGAGCTTGTGGTTCTTGCCGCTGTCCACGTGCCGGTGCACCTCTTCTTCGCTCAGGCCCGTGACCAGCCGGGCCATCTCCCACGGCTTGGCCACGCGCACGCAGCCGTGTGAATAGGCCCGCTTCCTGCGCTTGAAGAGATGGCGCATCGGCGTGTCGTGCATGTAGATGGCATGGGCGTTGGGGAACATGAACTTCATGCGCCCGAGCGCATTCTTCTCGCCCGGTGGCTGGCGCACGTCGAACGGCACCTTGGACTGACCTGCATATTGGCTCCAGTCCACCTCCCACGAGGAAATGCGCCGTCCCTTGCGGTCGTAGAGCTCGTAGCCCTGCTTGTCCAGCCAGCCGGGATCGCGCAACAGCTTGGGCATCATCTCCTTGGTGATGATGGACTGCGGCACGCCCCAGTAGGGATTGAACTCCATGTATTCCATCACGTCGGAGAAGAAGGCGGTCTGGTTCGTGGGCTTGCCGATCACCACCCGGCTTTTCCATGTCGTGCGGCCGTCACGCACCAGATAGACCTCGTAGGCCGGCTGGTTGACGAGGAAGTGCTCGCGCCCGAAGTCCCGGGGCATCCAGCGCAGCCGCTCCATGTTGAGTTCGAGCTTGCGCAGCCGCGCCTGTGGCCCCTTGTCGCGCAGGGCGTTCATCCGGGCAATCGTGCGCCGCCCGATGATGCCATCGGGTTTCAGGCCATGGCGCTTCTGGAAGGCCCGCACAGCCTTTGCCAGCTGGTCATCATAGATGAAGCGGGCATCAGCCGCTGTCGCATCCGTGGCCGTGGGCGTCACGGTAGCCGCATTGTTTTCGAGAGCGGCCAGTCGCTCCCGCCCGATGGCTGCAGCCGAGATCAGCCCTGCCCGCTGGAGATACTGGCGGATGAGCGGAATGCGTTCGTCAAAGTCGCCGGGGCGAATGGCCGGGCCGCCGACGATGGGTGGCAACGGCTTGTACGCGCGTGCCTGTTTCTTCAGTCGCGCATATTCCGCCTTCAGGATCGCGAAGGCCCGGTGTGTTGGGTGAAGGGAGGCCAGCCAGCCGGCCGGATCGGGAGATTCGGCCAACTGTTTCAGGGCCGCGGAGGCGGACACTCGCGGCGGCTTGAGATCGTGGTAGATACTCAGCTTGTTGGGATCCACCTGGCCGCCCGAGGCATGCCGGGCGTAGCGCAGCGCCACGGCCGTCAGCTCCACGTCCAGGCGGGCCAGTTGTTCCGGCGCCCCCGTAAAGGCATCGAGATTGCCATCCTCTTCCCAGACGACGGGAATGCGGTAGAGCGCCGGATCGAGAGCCACCTCGCCGGCCCTGGCCAGCGTCTCGATGACGCCGAAGGCCCGCTCGCGGATGGCGTCGCCGGTGGTCCACACCGGCTTGAAGTCGCGCGCCTTGTAGAAGGCCACGATGGCTTCGCGGTGGGCCGGCGTGACGGACAGGGCAGCCAGCCCGTCCGTGAGCACGCGGTGGATTCGGGCCGCGGCCGTATCGTTCGGCGCCACAGCGGCCTCACGCATCACCAGCGGCACCGTCTTCGGAGTGGGATAGACGTAGATTCTGGGCTTTTCGGGCGGCAGCCTGACAAGATTGCGCGGCACGCGATCGCCCGGCGTCTGCCGGGGTTGGGGGCGGGGTTTCTCGACGCGCCTTGGCGCGAATATGCCCAGAAAGTCGTATCCCGGGCGTGGTGTGGCCCGTTGCGGAGCCGGCGTGCGCCGGACAGGAGACCAGTTGCCCTTCTTGATGGTCCTGAAATTGGTCTGGACAGACTGGGCCGATGCCGGTTCGGCAGGCCAGAAGGGCGCCATGAGAACCGTGGCACCGAGCAGAAGGGCGGAAAGACGTTTCATGATCCCGTGATCCCGAAAATCCTGTTGCGAAGACTTCAAACCTGCTGTCCGGGAAGCTGCGGCATGGCCGATATGTCCGCGCCGAGCGGAAAGCCGGTGGCCGATGTTCCGATGCCAGCTCCCGTTGCCGTCAGGGCGCCATGCGCCCGTCCGGCCTTTGGTGCAGAACGGAATCATGGGCAAGGTATCGTTGACGGGTCATTGACGCAAGAAACGGCAGGCGGTCCCACGAAAATTTCACGAGTCGTGATGCATTCGCGACACAATTGAAAATGGCGAGCGGGAAATGGGGGCGGAAATGGTGGAACGAAAATGAAGGAGACGAAAGGTCAGGGCACGGCCGTGGCGACTGTCAGGCGCACCGGGAATGGTCGCAGGTCAGGCACAGGCTGCATCCCTCCGCATGACGCATCGTGGGCTGGCCGCAGCGCGGGCAGGTCTCGCCGATGGCCGCATCGGCCCCGGCATCATTGGATTGTGGGGAAGGGCCCTGGCTGTAGCCCGGCCGTTCGTCGTCCTCTGTGCTGAGCACCGAGCCTGTCACCGGATTGGGACGGTAGGTGGTGCAGCCCTTCAGCCCCAGTCGCCAGGCCTCGATGTAGACATCGCGAAATTCCTCGAAGGGGATGTCCCGGGGCAGGTTGACAGTCTTTGAAATGGCCGAATCCACATGTTTCTGCACGGCAGCCTGCATGCGCAGATGTTCGCGCCAGGAAAGGTCCCGTGCCGTAACGAAGACCTCGGGCAGGGGGGCCTTGTCGCCCCTCGTCTGTCGCCAGAGGCGCACGGCCCAGTCGGTCACCCGTTCCTCTTTCCAGCTGCCGTCCGGCTGGCGCAGACGGCGGGTATGCTCCAGCGCGAAAATGGGTTCGATGCCGCTGGAGACATTGCCGGCCAGCAGCGAAATGGTGCCCGTCGGAGCCACGGAGGTGAGCAGGGCGTTGCGAATGCCCTGCTGGCGAATGCGGAGGCGGATGTCGGCCGGCAGGTCCTGCACATGTCCGCTGCACAGGTAGGCCTCGGCATCGAACAGCGGAAAGGCGCCCTTCTCCGCCGCCAGGTCCGTGCTCGCCATGTAGGCAGCGCGCTCGATCACGGCCATCCACCGCTCGGCCCGAGCGGCGGCTTCCTCGCTGCCATAACGCACGCCGATCATCGCCAGAGCGTCTGCCAGCCCCGTGATGCCAAGTCCGATACGGCGCTTGGCCAGGGCCTCCGCCTTCTGCTGTGGCAGCGGATAGAAGGAGATGTCGATCACGTTGTCGAGAAACCGCACGGCCATCCGGGCCGTTTCGGCCAGTGCCTGTTCGTCCAGTCGGGCGGCATTGCTGAAGGGGGCCTGCACGAAACGGGTCAGGTTCAGCGATCCCAGCAGACAGGCGCCATGGGGCGGCAGCGGCTGCTCGCCACAGGGATTGGTGGCCCGGATCTCCTCGACATAGGCAAGGTTGTTCTTCTCGTTGATGCGATCGATGAAGATCACGCCGGGTTCGGCATGATCGTAGGTGGCGCGCATGAGCTTCTCCCACAGCGCGCGCGCCTTCACCGTGCGAAACGTCTGGCCGCCGAAGACGAGGGGCCAGTCGGCGTCTTCCAGCACGGCTTCCATGAAGGCGTCGGTGACGAGCACCGAAAGGTTGAAATTGGTCAGACGCCCGGGCGCGCTCTTGGCCTCGATGAAGGTCTCGATGTCCGGATGATCGCAGCCCAGCACGCCCATCATGGCACCGCGGCGATGCCCGGCGGACATGATGGTGCGGCACATGGCATCCCACACCTCCATGAAG
>CAZNLW010000018.1:0-21477 GCA_964574205.1 uncultured Rhizobiaceae bacterium
GGGCCGGCTGTTTCCTGTCATCAGGGCCCGCCCCGTCCCCGGGCCTGCGGTTGCTCGGCCCCGGCCCGCACAGGGGGGGGGGGAGGCCGGACCTGCCGGTTGGTCCATGATCCGGCCGAAAGACGGAAACGCCGGCCAGGGCAGACCGGCCGGCGCAGGGTTCGTGGAGAAGCGTGCAGATCCGTTATGCCGTGGGTTCGCCGCCACCGGCCGCGCCATCGGCCTGCGCCTGCTGCTGTTCGGCCAGGCGCTGGGCATACATGGCGCCGAAATCGATGGGATCGAGCATGAGCGGCGGAAAGCCGCCGTCACGGGTGACATCGGCCAGAATGCGCCGCGCGAACGGAAAGAGCATGCGCGGACACTCCACCAGCACCACGGGGCTCAGCATTTCCTGCGGGATGTTTTGCAGGCGGAAGATGCCGCAGTAGGTCATCTCCACGAGAAAGACCACCTTGCCTTCATGCTCGGCCTTGGCGTTGATCTCCAGTGTCACCTCGTAGTCGTTTTCGCCCAGCTGCTGGGCGTTCACGTTGACGCCGATGTTGATCTGCGGCTGGCCCTGCTGCAGCGCCAGTGACTGTGGCGCATTGGGGTTCTCGAAGGACAGGTCCTTCAGATACTGGCCCAGGATGCCCAGCTGCGGCGGTGCCTGCTGCTCCTGCTGGGGCGCGGCGGAATCGCCGCCATTGCCCTTCGGCGTCTCGTTCTCGGCCATGGTGCTTGGTCCCTCTGCTGTCCGATTCCGGTATGGATCTAACGAATTGCCACATCCGCGCCTCGAATGGGGCGGACATCCCTCGCAGGGCTAGCACGCAAGGAAAGGGGGCGCAAGGCGCTTGGCCTGCGGCTGCCCAAGCGCAGGGAAACCGATCGTGACGGTCCGGCGGGCCGCGTCACGGATGCCGCCAGGGCGTGTCGCCCCGTGGTCGCTGCCTCCCGCGATCCTCGTTGCCCGCAGGAGGCCGGCCGCCAGGGCTTGTGACTGTTGGGGGATCTGTCGTTTCTTCCCGGACTTCCACCACCTCGGCCTCGATGACCATGCCGCCGGATGGGCGGCGCACGGGTTGCTCTGCCGTCACGGCTCCGGCGGCCAGCCTCTGCAGGATGAGCAGGGCCACAAGCCGGCGCAGTGGCGGCACCAGCAGCAGAAAGCCCACCGCATCGGTGACGAACCCGGGAATCAGCAGCAGGATGCCGGCCAACAGCAGCAGGCTGCCGGAAACCAGTTCCACCGCCGGTGGCCGGCCCGCGGCGAGCGCGGCGCGCAGCTCGTCCAGTGTCTGCAGGCTCTGCCAGCGCACCAGGATCACGCCCAGGACAGCTGTGAAGAATGTGAAAAAGATGGTGTTGAATACGCCGATTCTCGCGCCCACCTGAATGAAGGTGGCGATCTCCACGGCCGGAATGCCGACGAAGAGAAGCAGCAGCATCAGCAGCAACATGAAATTTCCTCCATGCGGGGTTGTGGGCCTTGCCGGCCTTGCGGGCGCAGGGCAAAGGAAGTGCGCATCACCTGCCTCTTGCGGCGGGCTGTCGCATGATTCATTTTCCATATGGCATCAAGCCTGTATACTGCCAAGCGGATGACCGGGCGGAGTTGCAGGTGGCCCGCTTCTTCCCGCTTGCATCCGCCAGCCACGGGTTCGCAACCAAGAGACCAACCGGAGACGACGAGCCGCGATGAACACTGCCTTCGATCCGCTCAATCTGCTGTTGCTGGCCATTGCCGTGGTGGTCTTTCTCAAGCTGCGCTCCGTGCTGGGCACGCGGACCGGGCACGAGAAGACCATAGAGTTTCCGCCCATTGGCGGCGGCGATGCGGCGGCGGATGCCAGACCTGCCGGCACCCGGGAGCAGGAAGAGGACGCGCTGCCCCGCGGTCTGCCCGAGGAGCGGCCACCCGTCTGGGAGGGCGTGGCGGAAGAAGGCTCAGCCCTGGCGAAGGTGCTGGAGGGCATACAGGAGAAGGATCCGTCCTTCAGTGTGGAAAGGTTTCTCGACGGGGCCCGCACGGCCTACGAGATGATCATCACTGCCTTTGCCGCAGGCGACGAGCGCACGCTGAAGCCCCTGCTGGCCCGTGACGTGTTCGAGGGCTTTCGCCAGGCCATCGAGGATCGTCGCCGTCAGGGCCAGACGCTGGAGCTGGAATTTGTCGGCATCGATGATGCGAAGATCGTGGACGGCACGCTCAAGGGGAACATCGCACGCCTGACCGTGAAGTTCGTTGCCGAGGTGATCACGGCGCTCAAGGACCGGGAAGGGCGGATCATCGAGGGCGATCCCAACGCCGTGACCAGGGTGACGGATATCTGGACCTTCGAGCGCGATGTCACGAGCCGCGATCCCAACTGGACGCTCGTGGCCACCGAAGCCCCGGAGGCGGATGCCGGAACGGCAGACAAGGTCTGAGACATTCCATCCATTCTCCCTGCGGATCTGTGGGCCGCTCCCTGAAAGGTCGGTGGACAGCAGCCGTTCCATGCCGGTTGCTGCAAGGGGCGGACAGCGGGCCGTTTCGCATGTCGGCCGGGGCCCGCATCCTGCCCGTTACGGCTTTCTTTACGTTTTCCTGCTGCAATGCACGCGAAGCAGAATCGGCTTCGCGGGGGCGGCCGATAGGTCAGGTCTGTCAACCAGTCCGCAGCAAGTCAGGGGCAGCCGTGTCTGAAGATCATGCGCTTTTGGCTGATCGCTATCTTCTCGAGGCGGTCCGGGCCGCCGGCGGGGCGTTCTACCACTGGGATGTATCCAGCGATCGCATGACCTGGAGCGAAAATGTCCGCGAGGTGCTGGACATTGGCGATCCTTCGCTCATCGAGAGCAGCCGCGCCTATGCCCGCCTGCTGGGCAGCGAGGGGGCGGAGCGCCGGCTGAAGGCCCTGTTGGCTGCCGCGCGTGCCGAGGAAGGGCAGGGAGATTCGGACGCAAAGGCCCTTCGCAGCTTCTGCGTGGAATATGCCCTGCGTCCCCGCGGCCACGGCAGCGAGATGGTGGTCCAGGTGGAAGACTGCGGCTGCTGGCAGCCCGGCGCGGACGGGCGTCCTGCCCATGTCTACGGGATCGTGCGCCGTATCGACAGCCGCCGCCGTCTTGAGGAGCAGGTGGCGCTCTTCGACCAGTATGATGCCATGACCGGGCTGCTCAACCGTGGCCGTCTCAACGCCTTGCTGGAGGAAGCCATCACCCGTGCCCATGGGGGAGAGGCCATCGCGTTTCTGCTGGCTTCCGTGGACAACCTGGATATCATCGCCGATGCCTATGGCCATGCCGTGGCCGATGACGTGGTGCGCATCGTCGGCCGCCGCCTGCGCCGCGTGGCCCGCAGCCTGGACGTGGTGGCCCGCCATGCCGATGCCAAGTTCGGCCTCATACTCCACGAATGCCGCGAGGAAGACCTGAAGGTGGCCATGGGCCGCTTTCTGGCCGTGGTCAACGAGCGCATGATCGAGACAGGCAGTGGCCCCGTCTGGGCGCGCCTGTCCATCGGTGCCGTCCTGCTGCCGGACCATGCCCGGACACGTGACGAGGCCATCGCTGCTGCCGAGGAAGCGCTGGCCGAGGCCAGCGGTCAGCCGTTCTTCCGCGGCGTCATCTATCGCCCGGAACCCAACCGCATCTCCCAGCGTGTGCTCAACGCCCGCTGTGCGGCGGAGGTGGTGCAGGCCCTGCGCCGCAACCGCTTTACCCTGGCCTTCCAGCCCATCGTCGATGCGCGCAGCGAGCAGCCGGTGATGCATGAATCGCTTCTGCGTCTGCGCACGCAGGAAGGCGAGGTGCTCTCCGCCGGTCACCTCATCCCGGTGGCGGAGAAGCTCGGGCTCATCCGTCTGGTGGACTACAACGTGCTGGAGCTGGCGGCGGCGACCCTGCGCGCCCATCCCCATGCCCGCCTGACCATGAACATCTCCGGCATCACCATTGGCGATCCGCTGTGGAACGGGCGGTTTCTGGAGTGCCTGGAGGCCAATGCCGACATAGCCGACCGTCTGGTGGTGGAGATCGCCGAGGCCACGGTGCTCAATGGAATAGCGGAAACCACGAAATTCATTGCCCACCTGCGCGAACGCGGCTGCCGCGTGGCCATCGATCATTTCGGGGCCGGCTATTCTTCCCACAAGAACCTCGAGGTTCTGGATGTCGACATCGTCAAGCTGGATGGCTCCTTCTGCGAGAATCTCAGCGACAACCTGGAGAATCAGTATTTTGTCCGCTCCCTCATCGACATGGCGCGCAAGATGGAGCTCGAAGTGGTGGCCGAATGGGTGCAGACGGAAGCGGATGCCACCATGCTTCGGGACTGGGGCGTGGACTATCTCCAGGGCCATCTCTTCGGCATGGCCAGGATCGATGACCCCTGGCCCTCGCCCAGCCTGGAGGACGAACCCGGCATTCTTGCCCGCCTCGAGGCGCCGGAGGAAATTGCCGATCTCAGCGCGCCTCTGGTGACAACGGTCGCCCCGCCGCAGCCCCGTGGTCGAAGCGGTGTAAAGACCCCCGCGACGTCAGTCGAACGGCCGCCGGTTCCCACGGACACCACAATGGGGAAGGAACAGAAAGAACAGGAAGAGAGCGTGGTGGACACGCCGGCCGCAACCGAAGGCACGCCGGCCCTCACCGGATTCGCGATCGCCGGACTCCGCACCGAGGGAGCCGACAGCCTGTTGCCCCAATCGGAAGAGGGGGACACGACAACGAAAGAGACGGTCTCTTCCGATGAGGTGATGGCGGAGCAATCCGAACAGCCAGAACCCCTTGACGACCCTCGGAGCACAAGGGCATCGGCACGGCCGGCATCCCGCCCGCCGCTTTTCGGTCACGCTGTTTCGTCGTCCGTGCCGGAAGCAGGCACGGCACCAGCCGGCATGTCGGAGAAGACGGAACAGACAGCGGCAAAGCCCCGGGCGCAGGAGAAAACCGGGCAGGTGCGGCCCGGTGCGGCGGCACTGGCGGTAGCAACCGAAAGGCCGCTCTCCCTGAAAGGACTGGAGGAAGTCACGGCCCTGCTGAATGCCGAGCTGGACGGCTTGCGCCGCATGCTGCAGGAGATGCGCACACCGCAGGGGCAGCAGATACCTGGCGATAATCCGCAAGCGGATTCGTCGGAAGCGCCGGTCCCGCCGGGCCGGGCAGCCGAATAGTCGCATGTGAAGTATAAATAAGGCATTGAGTTGCAAGAACTTTGCTGATGATTGAATGACTGTGAAACGCAAGGTTCTGACGATGTATTGTCAGAAACTTGCGTTTCACTTGAGCCGGAAATGCTGTCCTGCTGGCGCCGGGCCGTGCTCTGAGCCAGCAGGACGCATTGTTTTTTCTGAAGGAAGGTATTTCCAGACTGCTCAGCAGGCTGGAAAACTTTTCTTCACGTTCGACCGAATAGGGCGAACGGACAGCGGCGCACGCGCGAGAAAGCGGTCGCTCAGTCGCTCAGGTCCACAATATGGACCTCATGCCCCGTGGCCGCCAGAAAACGGCGGAAGTCCGCATTGGATATGCTCGTCGTGGCCGTGTTCTCCAGCGGATGGAAATTCAACGGGTCGGTGGCCATCATCCGCGCATCCAGGATCACGGTCACGCGTCTGTCCTGATCGTTGATCAGGGCGAAAGGCGTGACCGACCCGGGCCTGACCCCCAGGACCTCTTCCAGCAGGTCCGGCTTGCCGAAGGACAGACGCGCCGCACCGATCTTCCTGTGCAGGGTCTTGAGGTTCACGGTCGTGTCCTCCAGTGCCACCACCAGAAACAGCCGTCCCTTCTTGTCCTTGAGAAACAGGTTCTTGGTATGGCCACCCGGGATCTGGCCGCGCAAGGCCCGGGCATCCTCCACCGTGAAGGCCGGGGGATGGTGCACCGTGTGGTGCGCGATGCCCAGCGAATCGAGAAAGGCGAACAGTGCTTCGGGCGTGGCGGCCATGAGGCTCTCCCCGCTTGCGGCAGACTGCAGCCGGCTGTGGATGATCACCGGCAGGGTGCATTCGAACATGCAGGTTTTCCGGGCATTTAGCGCGCCATATCGAAACAGGCAATGGCCACGGGCGAAAGAAGGTCGATTTGTTAGGAAAAAAGTCTTGACAAGCGTCACGCTGTCTGGTATGCATTATGTCACGATCGGATCAGTGGGTAACCCCTTGCCGCAACAGGCCGGCAAGGGGGTTTTTCATGAGGTTTCGCGGCCGGATGAGGGGCTGACGACGAGAGGGGTTGATCATTTCCGGCGCAGGTGCTCGTCCAGCCGGGGCAGGATTTCCACGAAGTTGCAGGGCTTCGTGCGATAGTCCAGCTGCCTGGAAAGCAGCTCGTCCCAGCCGTCCTTGCAGGCGCCGGGCGAACCGGGCAGGCAGAAGATGTACTTGCCGTTGGCGACCCCGCCGGTAGCCCGCGACTGCATGGCGGAAGTGCCGATCTTTGGCCAGGAGACAAGGAAGAAGGCGATCTGGAAGCCTTCGATCTCCTTTTCGAAGACGCTGCGGGCAGCCTCGATGGTGACATCGCGCCCCGTCAGCCCCGTGCCGCCCGTGGTGATGATCACGTCCACCGCATCCTCGGCCAGCCATTTCAGCAACTGATCGCGAATGCGCTTTTCGTCATCGATGACGATGGCGCGGTCCACCAGCCGATGGCCGGCCGCCTGGATGCGTTCGGCCAGGATGTTGCCGGATCTGTCGTCCGCGAGCGTGCGCGTGTCCGAGACCGTGAGCACGCAGATGCCGAGCGGAATGAACGCCCGCGGCTTGCCCGCATCGCCGTGTGCCATGGGCTGCCTCCCTGATCTGTTCGATGATGGTCTTTCGATGATGCTCGGGTGTGGCTCAGGGGTGCCACATTCGAAAACGGCAGAAAAGGGCTTTTTCCGGTGATCGAGGGGAGGCGCGCGGGGAAGGGCAGCAATCGTCCCCGTTTGCAATTCGGGAGAATTCGTCATGAACCGCTGGCTTGATCGCCTGCGCGGCTGGTGGCGTGCGTCGTCACCGGCTGCCGATGTCGTCGCCGGGGAGATGCCGGGCAGAATGGCCGCAACGGACCGACCGGCTGATATCCGCGGTGGCTGCCCCTGGCCGACGCGTGCCGCATTTGTGGAACTGCATGCGCTCATGGCACCGCAGTGGTCGCCGGCGCACGCAGGGGCCTATGCCCGCGAGGGCTATGCCGGCAACCCGGTGGCCCATCGTTGCGTGTCCATGATCGCCCGCGCCGTGGCCGCGGTGCCATTGCGGAGCGCCCCGCCCGAGGAGGCCCGCTGCGCGCGCCTTGAGCAGGCAGCCCGTGCCCTGCTGGCCCGCCTGCGCCGCCCCAACGAACTGCAGTGCGGCCGCGAGCTTGTCGAGGCCGTGGTCGGCCACCTGCTGATTGCCGGCAATGCCTGGCTGAAGGTGACGCTGGACGGAGATGGCCGCCCGCTGGCCCTGCACGCGCTCAACCCGCAGCGCGTGCGCATCGTGAAGGACGGCAAGGGTTGGCCCGTGGCCTGGGACTATGAAGTGGAGGGCCGCACCCTGCGTCTGCGGCAGGGGGCGGAGGATCCCGTGCCGCCGGTCATGCAGCTGCGCCTCTTCTCGCCGTTTTCGGACATCGAGGGGCTCTCGCCCTTCGCGGCCTGTGCGCGCGCCGTGGACATTCACAACGCCACCGCCGCCTGGAGCAAGGCCCTGCTGGACAATGCCGCCCGTCCCTCCGGGGCCCTGGTTTTCCGTGGCGAGGGCGGGCTCACCCGCGAACAGTACGAGCGCCTGAAGAGCGAGCTGGAAAACGCCCACGCCGGTGCCGCCAATGCCGGCCGCCCCCTGGTGCTGGAAGGGGGACTGGAGTGGACGCCGCTGTCCCACAGCCCGCGCGACATGGAGCACATCGAGCTGCGCCACGCCGCTGCCCGCGACATCGCCCTGGCCTTCGGCGTCCCGCCCATGCTGCTGGGCATTCCCGGCGACAACACCTATGCCAACTATGCCGAGGCCAACCGCGCCTTCTGGCGGGCCACCGTGCTGCCGCTGGCCCGCCGCCTGGCCGATCATCTGGGGGCCTGGCTGGCGCCGGCCTGGGGCCTGGAGGACCTTTGGCTGGAGCCGGATACCGATGCCCTGGAGGCCTATGCGCCCGATCGCGAGGCCCTCTGGCGTCGCCTCAGGGAAGCCGACTTCCTCACCCGTGACGAGAAGCGTGCCGCCGTGGGCTATCCTCCCCTCGAGGACTGACAGGCCGCCTTGCGACCGCCGGCACCATGCCGAGAGGTCCAGGCCAGAACAGCTCACGTTTGCGAGGGATTTGCCCGGTCATGTCCATTCAGCTCATCCAGACAGGTGAATTTGCCGGCTATGCCGCCGTGTTTCACCGCCGTGATGCAGGCGGCGATGTCATTCTGCCCGGGGCTTTCGTTCGCTCGCTGCGGCGCCGCGGCGTGCGCGGCATTCGCATGCTCTGGCAGCACGATCCCGGCCAGCCGCTTGGCGTGTGGCGCGTCATCCGCGAGGATGCCCGGGGCCTGTTCGTGCACGGCCGACTGGCGCTGGAAACGCGCCAGGGGCGTGACGTGGCGGCCCTGCTCGCGCAAGGAGCGGTGGATGGCCTGTCCATAGGTTTTCGACCCGTGCGCGCCATGCGCGACCGGGTCCGCCGCACCCGCCTGCTGAAGGAGATCGACCTGTGGGAAATTTCCCTCGTCACCTTTCCCATGCAGCCGGCGGCTCGTGTCCTCACGGTGCGCAACCCGGTCGCCGGCCCCGTGCCGGTGGGCTGGCATCGCTGAAACCGTGCCCTGCCGCATGACGACGATGACAGGCACGCCCATGCCCGAAGTCCGGACCCGAGGGCCCGTCCGGCCCTGCTGCAGCGGCTTCCGACATGCATCTGCACAGGCCCACAGGCCATTGTCCGGACACAGGAGACTGCCCGGAAAGGAAATCACGAAGCAGCTGAAAGGGAGAGATCATGACCGAGACCTATACCGACACGTCGTTCGAGACCAAGGTGGCGGACGTGACGACCGAGGCCCGCAACGTGCATGAGGATCTCATGCATGCCTTCGAGGAATTCCGGGCCACCAACGAGGCGCGCCTGCAGGAGCTGGAGCGTCGCACGAGCGCCGATGCGCTGCTGGAGGAGAAGCTGGCGCGCCTTTCTGCCGCTCTTGATGCCCAGCAACGCCGCCTGGACGAGCTTGTCCGCCGCAGCGCACGCCTGCCCCTGGTTGCCGGGGCGGCAGACGAGACCGAGGCCGGTTGCGATGCCCGCCAGATCGAGCACAAGACCGCCTTCGAGGCTTATGTGCGCAAGGGCGATGCCAGCGCCCTCCTGCGCCTGGAGAGCAAGGCCCTCTCCGCCGGTGCCGATCCCGATGGCGGCTATCTGGCCCATGACGAGCTGGAGCGCCGCGTGGAGCGCCTGCTGACGGAGGCCTCGCCCGTCCGTGCCGTGGCCGGTCACCGCCGCATCTCTGCCGGCACCTATCGCAAGCCGTTCGCCATCACCCGTGCGGCCACCGGCTGGGTGGGCGAGACCGCGCCGCGCCCGGAAACGGGCACGCCGCAGCTGGCCGAGCTGACCTTTCCGGCCATGGAGCTCTATGCCATGCCGGCGGCCACGCAGACATTGCTGGACGATGCAGCCATTGACGTGTCCGAATGGCTGGCGGAAGAAGTGATCATCACCTTCGCCGAACAGGAGACGGAGGCCTTCGTGAATGGCGACGGCACGACCCGCCCACAGGGCTTTCTCTCCGTGCCCACCGTGGCCGAGGATTCCTGGAGCTGGGGGCACCTCGGCGTGCTGAAGACCGGCGTGGATGGCGGCTTTCCCGCATCAGGCCCGGCGGATGTGCTGATCGATCTCGTCTATGCCCTGCGATCCGGCTACCGGCAGAACGCCGTGTGGATGATGAATCGCAAGGTGCAGGCGGAGATCCGCAAGTTCAAGGACGCCAACGGCAACTACCTCTGGCAGCCTGCTGCGTCGCCGCAGGCGCGGCCCACGCTCATGGGCTTTCCCGTGGTGGAGGTGGAGGCCATGCCGGACATGGGCGCCGGCTCGTTCTCCGTGGCCTTCGGCGACTTTCGCCGCGGCTATCTGGTGGTGGATCGCACCGGCATCCGCATCCTGCGCGATCCCTATTCCGCCAAGCCCTACGTGCTGTTCTACACCACCAAGCGCGTGGGCGGTGGCGTGCAGGACTTCGCCGCCATCAAGCTCCTGCAGTTCGCGGCATGAGCGGAAGAAGGAAAAGCGGAAGAAGGGAAGAACGTATCGAACGGGACCATGGAAGGCGGGCAGGGCCGGCGATGCCCTGCCCGTGTCGCATGACGCGCGTGGAGGCAGTCAAGTTTTCGTGCCCCGTTTGCTGGAGCGTTCGCGCAGATTGCCGCGCCGACGGGAGGCACGGGCCGGAACCGACGAGCGCAAGGCGGCGTCATGGCGCACCGGCGGCTGGGCATAGCCGCGGCGGATGTTGAGTTCGTCCACGAGACGCGCGGCGGCTTCCGGAATGCGCGTGCCGGGCGGAAAGATGGCGACGGCGCCGGCCGCCTTCAGGGTCTCGTGATCCTGGGGCGGAATGACCCCGCCCACGACGATGAGGATGTCCCCGCGGCCGCGTGCCGCCAGGGCCGCCTTCAGGGCCGGCACCATGGTCAGGTGTCCGGCGGCCAGGGTGGAGACGCCGACGATATCCACATCTTTCTCCACGGCCAGCGCCGCCACTTCCTCCGGGGTGGCAAAGAGCGGACCGGCAATGGCCTCGAACCCCAGGTCGGCCAGCGCGGAGGCCACCACCTTCTGCCCGCGGTCATGGCCATCCTGGCCGATCTTGGCCACGAGGATGCGCGGCGGGCGCCCTTCCCATTCGGCGAAGGCGCGCACCTTCTCCCGGGTGGCCATCATCTCCGGCTCGTCCTCGCCGGCCTCGCGGGCATAGATGCCGGTGAGCACGCGCACCGGGGGCTCGTGCCGGCCCCATGCTTTCTCCAGCGCCGCCGAAATCTCGCCCACGGTGGCATGGGCCCGCGCCGCCTCGACTGCGCCCGCCAGCAGGTTGCCCTCGCCGGTCTCGGCCATGCGGGTGAGCGCCGCGAGAGCCTGACGCACCTTCTCCTCGTCGCGTTCGGCCCGCAGCTTCTCGAGCTTCTCGATCTGGCGAGCGCGCACGGCGGCGTTGTCCACTTTCAGGATCTTCACGGGTGGCTCGTCCGCCACCGTGTAGCGGTTCACGCCCACGATGACCTGCTGACCCGTGTCGATACGCGCCTGAGTGCGCGCCGCGGCCTCCTCGATGCGCTGTTTCGGGATGCCTTCGGCAATGGCCCGGGCCATGCCGCCCATGGCCTCCACCTCTTCGATATGGTGCAGGGCACGACGGGCCAGGTCCATGGTGAGCTTTTCGATGAACCAGCTGCCGCCCCAGGGGTCGGCCGGGCGCAGCACACCGGCCTCCTGTTGCAGGAAGATCTGCGTGTTGCGGGCGATGCGGGCGGAAAAATCCGTGGGCAGGGCCAGCGCCTCGTCCAGGGCATTGGTATGCAGCGATTGGGTGTGGCCATGCACGGCCGCCGTGGCCTCGTAGAAAGTGCGGGTGACGTTGTTGAACACGTCCCGCGCCGTGAGCGACCAGCCGGATGTCTGGCAATGGGTGCGCAGGATCAGGGATCGTTCGGTCTTCGGCGCGAAATGCGTCTTCATGAGATGTGCCCAGAGCAGGCGCGCGGCGCGGAGCTTGGCGATCTCCATCTGCACGTTCATGCCGATGGCGAAGAAGAACGACAGACGCGGCGCAAAGGCATCCACCTCGAGCCCGGCCCTCAGGCCGGCGCGCACGTATTCCAGCCCGTCGGCCAGGGTATAGGCGAGTTCCAGGTCGGCGGTGGCCCCCGCTTCCTGCATGTGGTAGCCGGAGATGGAAATGGAGTTGAATCTCGGCATCTCCTTTGCCGTGTAGGCGAAGATGTCGGAGACGATGCGCATGGAGGGCGCAGGCGGATAGATGAAGGTGTTGCGCACCATGAATTCCTTGAGGATGTCGTTCTGGATGGTGCCCGTGAGCGCATGGTGCGGTACGCCCTGTTCCTCTGCGGCCACGATGTAGAGGGCCATGATCGGCAGCACCGCGCCGTTCATGGTCATGGAGACGCTCATGCGGTCCAGCGGAATGCCGTCGAAGAGGGTGCGCATGTCGAGGATCGAGTCGATGGCCACGCCGGCCATGCCCACATCGCCTGCCACCCGCGGATGGTCGGAATCGTATCCGCGATGGGTGGGCAGGTCGAAGGCCACCGACAGGCCCTTCTGCCCGGCTGCCAGGTTGCGCCGATAGAAGGCGTTGGATTCCTCGGCCGTGGAAAACCCCGCATACTGGCGAATGGTCCACGGTCGGGTGACATACATGGTGGGATAGGGGCCGCGATGCCACGGCCCCAGGCCGGGAAAACCGGGCAGGTGGGGCAGGTCCGCCACGTCCTCCGGACCGTGATGGCGGGCGATGGCCACGCCTTCGGGCGTGTGCCAAGGGGCCTCGTCAACAGGCCTGCGATGGTCCGCGGTCTGCGGGATCTCGAAACGGCTCTCGGCCAGTCGGGCAAGCCGGCTCATGCCAACCTCGCATGCATTCGGTTCCTGCACCGCCCGGGGTCTGTGCAGGATGATGCCCGGGCGGCCGACATCACGAAATCGGAACACGCATCCCGGTCCCGCGTGGGCGATTCAGGGCCCGTGCACGCCCAGCCGCCCATGCAGCGCCTCAAGATAGGCCGGCACATCCATGCCGGTCTGCAGGGTGGCATCGGCGCCGGCGGCGCGCAAGACCTCGGCGGCCTCGCCCCGGGCCACGACGTGCACCTCTTGGGCGCCCCGCTGGCGCAGAGTGGCGATGACCGCTGCGCCCTTCTCGGCATAGAGATCATCGGATCCGGCGAGCACCACCATCGGCCCGTGGTGGAGGGCGTCATAGTCGTCCGGCGGGCCTTCGTGCACGGCAATGCCGCCGGCAGCCAGCAGGTTCATGGCCCAGGTGCTGCGCGGGCCGTGATCGGCCACGCTCCCCAGTTGTGCCAGATAGACAGCCGGTCGCTTTCCTGTGCGCGCAAGATGGGCATCCGCGGCATCACGCAGTCGTTCGTAGGGTTCGGCCAGTCGTCTCGGCACCAGGGGGGCAAAGTCGTGATCGAGCGGCCAGATGTCCGCCGCTGGCAATGCCGGAACCGGTTCGGCCGAAAGCACGGCCGGCACCTCTTCCGCCAGCGCCGGATATTCGCTCACGCCCGTGATGGGGATCCGGCGTGTGGCCACGGCGCGGGCGCGGCGCATGGCGACCTCCCCGATGATTGCCTGCACCTGGCCGGAAAGGAGTGCAGCGATGAGCCCGCCTTCCGCCTCGATTGACGTGAAGATCTCCCAGGCCTTCTCCGCCAGGGCGCGGGTGAGGGCTTCCACCCAGGCCGATCCGGCCAGCGGATCGTGTACCCGGTGCAGATCAGCTTCTTCCTGCGCAATGATCTGCATGTTGCGGGCCATGCGTCGGGCAAAGCCGTCGGCCAGCCCCAGAGCCTGCGTGAAGGGCAGCAGGGTCATGGCATCGGCCCCGCCCAACCCGGCACCGAAGGCAGCGGAGGCCGTGCGCAGCATGTTCACCCAGGCGTCGTGGCGGGTCATCATGCGCCAGGCGCTCTCTGCCTGCAGGAAGAGCGGGAAGAAGGGGATTGCCAGCACTTCCAGCAGGCGCGCATGCACAAGCCGTGCGGCGCGGAATTTGGCGATGGTGAGAAACTGGTCGGCATCCGCCACCATCAGCCAGGAGACGAATGGGGCCATTTCGTCGGGAGACCGTCCTGCAGCCTCCAGCAGGCGCAGGATTTCAGTTGTGAGAGCCAGCATGAGAGCCAGCTCCTGTGCCTCGCCGCAGCCGGCGGCATGCCAGGGGCGCGCATCGGCGGCCAGCACGGCGCGCTTCAGGCCGCCGGCCCGGGCGCGATCCACCAGCAGCCGCAGGGCATCGCCCAGGGCCTTGCGCCCGGGCAGCTGGCCCAGCGGCAGAAAGGGCGAAACCGGATCGGCATTCGGCATCACCGGCGCAAGCGAGAGATCGATGTCCCGCGCCGCGAGGGCATCAAGCAGGTGGTGCGTCGCTTCCGGCCAGGCCAGCCCGGCATCCAGCCTGAGCGGCAGGAAGGCAGGATCGGTTTCCGCCAGCACATCCTGCAGGCCCGCAAGCGGCAGGCCGAAATTTCCGGCATGGGGCGAGCCGGCCAGCACGAGAACCGGCCCGTCCGCCCCCATGGCCAGCTCCTCTTGCAGCTGCCTGGCCGCGGCCCGGAGATCCGGCAGATCCAGCCGCTGCATCACGGCCCAGCCACGTCCCTTGACCAGCGGGGCTGGGCGTGGCGGCAGCGGCAGGGGCACAACCTCGTCCGCGGCATAGACCGGCTCGATGCGGATGCCCTCCAGCGTCTCGCTCGCCAGGGTTTCCGGATCACGCCCTTTCAGCGAGGCGCGGGCCTTCTCGATCCAGTCGGCGTGCGTGGCCTTCGCAAAGGTGCTGCCGGGCAGGATGTCGCTGAAACCCTCGGTCATGCGCGTATGCGTTTCCTCCCTGACCCCGGGGTCGGAACAGACGATACCGCGCCTTGCGCCCGGGCAAACCTGTCCTTTGGGCGTAAGCCATAGGGCCGAACGGGAACAAGCGCCAAGCCCCATGGCACGGGCGGACATTCGTGCAGCTTGCCCGAAAGCGCGGTTGCCCGTGATGAGACGAGACATCGGGACCGGGAAAGCGAGGGCCCGGGCAAGGGGCCCGGGCCGTTCCTCGGCGTGTCCGCCGGAATCTCTGAGGATCAGAGCAGCTTGTCGAGTCCCGGCACCTTGGAGGCCACCTGTTGAAGGACGTCCTGGGCAAGGTCCGGATCGGCCTTCTCCTTGGCGTAATTGAAGACCTCGCCCCCCACTTCCTTGATCTGATCCATGTCCAGGCCAGCGTTCTTCAGGGCGCCCAGCGCGCCCAGGGCAGAGCCCATGCCCCCGCCCATCATGCCGCCGAGAGCACCGATGAGGCCACCGCCCTCCTGCGCCTCGTTGCCGAAGCGCTCGGCCAGATCGCTGGCCCCGGGCAGCTGATCGAACAGCTGGGAGACCTTCTCGCCATCGGCATTGTCGCGGATCAGCGACATGACGATGCCCACGGCCTTTTCCGCCAGCCCCTCGTCGATGCCCAGGCGGCTGGCAATGTTCATGATGAGATCCTGCATGGCGGTTGTTACCCCCGTTGTTGCGACACCTGCGAACGGCCTATGTTTTCCGTCATGGTCCGATTCGAATCAAGGAAAACGTCGTCTCATGTCCGTTCTTGCCACCGGCTGCCGCAGACCGCGCACCGAGGCCGCCCCTGCCGGATGCGACGGCTCACCGGCCATGACCCGGGCACGGCAGCTGCTGCGCACGGTCTTCGGGCATGAGGCCTTCCGCCCCCTGCAGGAAGAGGTCGTGGCCACCCTTCTGGCCGGGCACGACATCTTTGCCCTCATGCCCACCGGCGGCGGCAAGTCGCTGTGCTATCAGCTTCCCGCCCTGGTGCGGCCGGGAACGGGCATTGTCGTTTCGCCGCTCATCGCCCTGATGGAGGATCAGGTGCTCTCCCTGCAGGAGCTGGGCGTGAACGCGGCGTTCCTGAATTCCACACTCGACCGTGAGGAAGCACGGGCCATCGAGGCCGATCTCGTGGCCGGACGGCTGGACCTGCTCTACGTGGCTCCCGAACGCCTGCTGCAAGAGCGCACGCTGCGCCTGCTCGAGCACATGCCGCTGGCCCTGTTTGCCATTGACGAGGCCCATTGCGTCTCCCAGTGGGGACATGACTTCCGCCCCGAATACCGTCAGCTGGCGGTGCTGGCCGAGCGCTTTCCCGGCGTGCCGCGCATTGCGCTCACCGCCACGGCCGATGCCCGCACGCGTGCCGACATCATCGCCCAGCTGCGGCTGGAGACGGCGAGGACATTCGTCGCTTCCTTCGACCGGCCCAACATTCGCTACCATGTGGATGCCGAGGGACAGGGGCGGCAGGGTCTGCTGCGCTTCATCCGCGAGCGCCATGCTGGCGCATCCGGCATCGTCTATTGCCTCTCGCGCCGGCAGACGGAGGAGATCGCCACTTGGCTCGGTGAGAAGGGCATTGCCGCACTTGCCTATCATGCCGGATTGCCGGCAGAGGAGCGAGCCGCCCGCCAGCGCCGTTTCCAGCAGGAGGAGGGGCTGGTGATGGTGGCCACCATTGCCTTCGGCATGGGCGTGGACAAGCCTGATGTGCGCTTTGTGGCCCATCTGTCTCTGCCGCGCTCCATCGAGGCCTACTATCAGGAGACCGGCCGTGCCGGGCGTGACGGGAAGCCGGCGGAGGCCTGGCTCACCTTCACGGGGCGCGACGTGGGGCTTCAGCGCCGCTTCATCGAGGAAAGCTCGGCCCCGGAAGAACACCGACGGATCCAGCGAAGCAAGCTGGAAGCCCTCATCGGCCTGGTGGAGGCTACCGGCTGTCGCCGTCAGATCCTGCTGGCGTATTTCGGCGAGACCCTGCCCGAGCCCTGCGGCAACTGCGACAACTGTCTCGATCCACCCGAGATGGAGGACATGACCGTGGCCGCGCAGAAGGCGCTCTCCTGCGTCTATCGCACCGGCCAGCGCTACGGTGTCGCCCATCTCGTGGACGTGCTCCTCGGGCGCAGGACGGAAAGGGTGCAGGCCGCCGGCCACGATGCCGTGAGCACATTCGGCATCGGCAGGGAGCTTTCGCCGGCGCGCTGGCGGGCAGTGTTCCGCCAGCTCCTGATCCATGGCGCCCTGGAGATGTCGGAAGAACACCATGGCGGGCTGGTGCTTGCCGAACGCGCCCGGCCCATCCTGCGCGGCGAGAAGCGCTTTCTCATGCGCAAGGTCCGACCGACATCTGCCCGCGCGGACAGCAGGAGAATGGTTCGCGCTGCCGGGGTGTCTGCGGCACCGGATCTGGCCCGGGCCGATTGGCCGTTGTTCGATGCCCTGCGGCGCTGGCGGCTGGAGGAGGCGCGTAACCGCGGACGTCCGGCCTATGTCATCCTGCACGATGCGACTCTTGCCGCCATCGCCACGCTGAAGCCGCGCACGTTGCAGGCGCTTGCCACCATCGACGGCATCGGCGAGGCCAGGCTGGAACGTTATGGTGCCGACATCCTCGCCATCGTGCGCGCACATACGGAACGAACGGCCTGAAGGATGCAGGCGGGCATCACGCCTGACCACGCAATTTTCGCGGAAGCGCATCCCGCATAAATCCCGCATGACCTGAAAGCCTTGCAGGACCGTCGGCAGTCATGACCCCCGGCCCGGGTTTCTCGTGGCCGAACAGTTCCCACATTGCACGAGGAGACGTGGCCCATGCCCCTGTCCCTGATTGCGCCACCGGCGCGCTTGCCGGTGACGGTGGCCGATGCACGCGCCTGGCTGCGCGTGGAGGACACCGAAGAGGATGCCCTCATCGAGGGCCTGATCGCTGCGGCTGCCCGTCGGATCGAATTCGAGTGCGGCCTGGCGCTCATCACCCAGCAGTGGCGATACTTGCGCGACTGCTGGCCACGCGATGGCAGGCTTGCGCTGCCCATCCATCCCGTGCAGGCCATCACGGCCATGCGCGTGCTGACCGAAGACGGCCTCGTGACCGTGCCGACGTCGGCCTACGAGACGAGCCTCGCTGCCCGCCCTGCCCGCATCCGCGCCCTGAAGGGCTTTCCGCCCCCGGGGCATGGCCTGGATGTCGTGCAGGTGGATCTCGTGGCCGGCTTCGGTGACGATCCTGCCGACGTGCCCGCCGATCTGCGCCAGGCCCTGTTGCTGATTGTTGCTCACTGGTTCGAGACGCGAGAGGGCCTCACGGCCGAGGGCTTTGCCGGACTGCCGGCGGAGGCCTTGGCCCTGCTCGGGCCCTGGCGGGAGGTGATGCCATGAGCCCGCGCCGAACCTTCATCCCCCGGGCCGCATGGCCGAGCCACCGGAAGCGCAAGCCCGTGGGTACCCTGCGACACCGTCTTGTGCTCCAGCAGCCCATGACGACGGATGACGGCAGCGGTGGCGAAACCGTCACGTGGATCGACGTGACCGCCCTCTGGGCCGCGGTGACTCCACTCGCGGGCAGCTTCTCGCGCTGGGCCGACGAGCCGGCGGGCGAGCTGCGCCTGGAGGTGGAGATCCGCCATCGTCCGGACGTGCGGCCGGGCATGCGCTTTCGCGCACGCGATGGCACGCCGCTTTTCATCGAGGCCGTGCATGATCCGGACGGCACCCGCCACCGCCTTGTCTGCCGCTGCCATGTGCAGCCGGTCTGAGCCCGTTCTCGTGTTCGGAAACCCCTGTTCGCAAGGAAAGAGATCGCCATGACCACCCACGCCGCCCTGGCCCTGCAGGCCGCGGTGATCGAGGCCCTGCGCGCGGATGCCGCCCTCACGGCCCTGCTTGGGGGCCCCCGCGTGCACGACCAGGCCCCGCCGCGCACGCGCCCGCCCTATGTGACCGTCGGCGAGCACACCACCCGCGCCTGGGACACCTTCACCCGCCGCGGGCATGAGCATTTTCTCACCCTGCATGCCTTTTCCGAGCAGGGCGGGCGCCGCGAGGCCTGGCAGATCATAACCCGCATGGACGAGGTGCTGGACGATGCCGGGCTGACCCTCGACGGCCATCACCTGGTGAACCTGCGCAGCATCTTCTGGACCGTCATGCCCGGCCGCCGCGGTCGTCTCCATCAGGGTATCCTGCGCCTGCGGGCCACCACCCAGCCCCTGGACTGATCGCCGCTCTTGCAATTCACGCCCCCCGCACGACCGAGGAGAGAGACACCATGACCGCACAGAAGGGACGCGACATGCTGCTGAAGGTGGATGACGGGACCGGCAGTTTCGTCACCGTTGCCGGCCTGCGTGCCCACCGGTTCACGCTTTCGGCCGCCCAGGTGGATGCCACCCATCAGCAGTCGCCTGGCCAGTGGCGCGAACTGCTCGCCGGGGCCGGGTTGCGCCAGGCCTCCATCTCGGCCAGCGGCATCTTTGTGGACGAGGCCTCCGATGTTCGCATGCGCCAGCTCTTTTTCGACGCCGTGCATGCGCGCTTTCAGGTGATCGTGCCGGATTTCGGCATCATCGAGGGGCCGTTCCAGATCACCGTGCTGGAATATGCCGGCAGCCACGACGGAGAGCTGGCCTTCGAAATCACCCTGGAATCTGCCGGTGAACTGGCCTTTACGGCCCTGTGACCTGCTCATGACGGGAAAGGAAGGGAGAACAGGCTCCATGCATGCCAATCGCCATCGAGGCGAGATCATCGCCGCCCTCGACGGGCGCGAACGCCGCCTCGTGCTCACTCTCGGCACCCTGGCCGAGCTGGAGGAGGCGCTGGGCTGCCACAGTCTCGCCGAACTGGCCGAACGCTTCGAAAGCGGCCGTCTCTCTGCCCGCGACATCGCCGAGATCATCGCCGCCGGCCTGCGCGGGGCTGGCGAGAAGGTTTCGGCTGCAGACGTGGCCGTCATGCGACACGAGAGAGGGCTGCCCGGTCTGGTGGAAACGGCTACTCGCCTGATTGCGGCCACCTTTGCTCCCCTGGACGGTAGCGGAGGGAACGGAGAGTGAGACACCAGGGGGCGTTTCACGGCTAAGTCATGTGCCTGCGTGCAGGGTGCAGGCAATGGATCCCGTCCTTTTGTCACGACCGCAGAGGCAATCCCCCCGGTGCAGTCCACCCGGCTCCTGATGTGGCTGTTGCATTCGTGCGCCTGTTGCATGCGCTTGGGCTGGCCGCTCCGCACCACGTTTCCCCGGCAGCCACACGCCTCATGAACGCAAGGGGGGCAACGGGTGCGACGCCAGATCGGGCCGGCAGCGCACGGCCGCGCAGGCCACCACGGCCGCCCGCAGCATCAGCAGCAGTCCGGCAGCGAGCGCCATGCCCTGATCCAGCCACGACACCTGGCTTGCGGCCGCGGCCAGCACCACCAGCGAGCCCAGCACGTCTGCCTGCAGATGGCGCCCGTCGGCGACCATGGCAGGAGAATGGTAGCGCATGCCGGTGCGCACGAGCACCAGCCCCCAGGCGCCGTTCAGCATTGTCGCCAGCAGACTCACGACCAGCCCTGCGGAATCGAAGCCGGGGGAGAGGGGCGTGCCACTCGGCGCCTGCCGCAGCAGCGACAGCCCCGCATAGAAAATGAGTCCCGCCAGTACCAGCGCAGCCAGCCGTTCTGCCGCGGCGGGGCGATGGGTATCACGCCGCAGCAGCAGCGACAGAAGAACGATGAGGGCCGTGGCGATGTTCAGCAGCTTTTCCGCTGCATTGGCCTGCATGGCCAGCGAGCCGGTCATCGCCGCCGCCTGCCACTTGAGGCCGAAGACCGTCACCGCCACGCCCAGTGAGGCCAGGGCTATGCCATGCAACCGGTTCATGAACTGCAAATTAGAAGCATTATAAAGTTTTGTCAACCTGTCAGGCGGAAAGGCATTCGGGCCTGACGTGACACACCGCCGTCGGTCTAACGGCCGCGCGAAAGACAAGGTTTGCCACCGAATGACCGGAAAGACGAACGAGAACGGCCATGCCTTCCATCACGCCCATGCCTGCATCGGGCCGGGCGAGGGGCTGCTGCCCTATGCGAGATTGCTGGCCGTGTGCGCCATGGTGCTGGGCATGCCGCCGGCCCAGGCCTGGCGCAGCCCGGCACGCGAGATCCTGCTGCTGGTCTGGGCCCTGACGGGACACGGCCTGACAGCCCGGCCAGAGCGCGCAAGCCTTGAATCCCTCATGCGCCAGTTTCCGGACACACGTCCGTCAGCCGCGAATGGCGCGCGCACCACGTCGAGAGGTGAACCATGAACCGGAATCCGGGACAGAACGACTTCTTCGTCTCCGAGTGGCCGCGGCTGGATCTTTCGCCCCTGCGCACCGATCTGGCGGCGCTTGACCGCCTGGCGGCACGCTTCTCCGCCACCATGAGCCGCGGCCTGGCCGATGCCGTCACCGGCAGCCGCCGCCTGTCGGACATGCTGCGCGGTCTGGCGGCCCAGCTTCTGCGTCTGAGCCTGCAGGCCGCCCTGCGTCCCCTGACCATGGGTCTGAGCCGCGCCGCCACGAGTCTGATCGGCAGCCTGCTGGGCATCTCCGTGGGCACGCCGGGACAGGCCCTTCTGCCCAGTGCCCGCGGCAATGTCATTGCGGGCGGGCGTCTTGTGCCCCTTGCCACGGGCGGCATGGTGCAGGCCGGGCAGACCGTGCGCGCCTTTGCCCACGGCGGCGTGGTGGACACGCCCGTGCTCTTTCCCATGCGCGGCGGCCTGGGGTTGATGGGCGAAGCCGGGCCGGAGGCCATTCTGCCGCTGGCCCGCGGGCCGGATGGCCGGCTTGGCGTGCGCGCGCAGGGGCAGGGCGCGCCGGTGCAGGTGGTGATGCACATCTCCACGCCGGATGCGGAGGGCTTCCGCCGCAACCGTGGCC